>NZ_LWMT01000164.1 GCF_001639265.1 Methanobrevibacter filiformis | reverse complement strand
ATTGAAGTGGATAATTATGACTTTGTTCTTTCAACTGATGTTTATGTAAATGCTACAGGTGGAAATGACAATAATGATGGTGCTAGTTGGGACACAGCTCTTGCATCAATTAATAAAGCTTTATGGATGGTTAAAGAGAATGGAATAATACATATTGCAGGTGATAGTGTAGGAATAGTGTATTCTGGTGTTTTAAATCGTAACCAACTTCTTAACATTACTAATGTTACATTAAGTGGTGAGTATGGTAAAGTTAATATTACTGGTGAAGGGACCTCTAATATATTTAATGTAACTGTAGCTGGAGTTAATTTAGTTAATTTAACATTAACAAATGGTAGAAGTCCAAATAACGGCGGTGCAATTTACACTGCTTTAGGTAGTAGCCTAAGTATAGACAATTGTACATTTGTTAGTAATACTGCTACATACAATGGAAGTTCTATTTACAACAATGGTGATTTGGCTATTCAAGGTTCTAATTTCACAGGAATGACTGCTGGTAATGGTAATATTTTTAACAATGGTACTAACCTTAATATATCTAACTCTATTTTCAGTAATAATACTGCAAATGGATATGGTGGAGCTATTTATAACTTTGCAAATGGACCTGTTACCATAAGTGATTCTATATTTACAAACAATAATGCATCTTCTTACAGTGGTGGAGCAATCTATAATATAAGGGGAGATATTAATATAAGTAGATCCAATTTCACAAGCAATGGTAATAATTATGTTAATTATGTTAATAATATACATAATGCCCTAGGTAACACCATTATCATCACTGATTCTAATTTTTTAAATAACAGTGTTGCTATTTATAATCAAGGAAATCTCACAATACTAGGTACTAATTTCACAAGCAACCCTAATGGTATTACAAGTAATGGTGCTAACAGTAATACTACTGTTATTAACTCTAGTTTTACTAGTAATGCAATAGGTATTTCTAATGAAGGTAAATTTAACTTAGACAACTCTAGTTTCATTAACAATAATAACACTGGTATTTCAAACACTG
>NZ_LWMT01000163.1 GCF_001639265.1 Methanobrevibacter filiformis | reverse complement strand
CATGAAAACATATTATATTTAAAAATGATTAAAATAACTTTGTTTTACTATATATTTAGTTAAAACGCTTAAAAATTAATTAAATAGATTTTCAACGACTTATAGAATTATGGGACATCCCCTATAATTTATAATAAATTTAATAATATTTTAATAGGGATTTTATGGTAACAATTATTGATTATGGTAGTGGAAATCTTAAAAGTATTTCAAATGGGTTTTCTAAGATTGGTTCAAATCCGATTATTACAAATGATTTGGAAAAAATTGCTAATGCTGATTTTTTGGTGCTTCCAGGAGTAGGTGCTTTTGGACGAGCAATGGATAATATCGAGCCTTTTAAACATTTGATTTTAGAACATATAAATAATGATAAACCATTTTTAGGAGTTTGTTTAGGTCTTCAAGTTCTATTAAGTGAAAGTGAAGAAAGTCCAGGAATTAAAGGTCTTGATATTTTTAAAGGCAATGTCCAAAAACTTCCAGACACCAGAAAAGTCCCTCATATGGGATGGAATCAATTAAATATTATCAAAAATACTTCTCTTTTAAATGAAGCTCAAAATAAATCTTTTTATTTTGTTCATTCATATCATGCTGTTGTTGAAGATGAAAATACAATAGTTGGAACATGTGATTATGGTATTGACATCACTGCAGCTTTAAATATAAATAATGTCTTTGCAACTCAGTTCCATCCAGAAAAAAGTGGTGTTCAGGGTCTTAAAATATTAAAGAACTTTATTTCTCTTAAACAATAGCTATTTATTTCTATCATAATTAACTAACTTGTATTTTTGAGTAATTTACCTATTTTTTATTTAGTTCTTCCTAAAGTAATCTTTTTTCTATTGTATATGAATTGTCCAGAGAAAATTTAATGAGCAAATAAATATTGAATTAAGCTACTCAGTTTAATAAAATACTCACTATAATCGACTGTGTCAAAAACTTCAGGGTGAACAAGTGAAAAAATTCAATGAAAAGTACAACATATACATGTAATGTTCAGTATAATTCAAAAAAAGTGAGTATAATAACATTAATTAAATGGAGGAAGAATA
>NZ_LWMT01000162.1 GCF_001639265.1 Methanobrevibacter filiformis | reverse complement strand
TTATTGAGAATTTAACTAATAATAGTAAAGTGCAGTTTGTTAGTGCTAATGCAAGTAAAGGATCATATAATAATGTTTCTGGGATTTGGAATATTGGTGATTTGGGCACTGGTGAATCTGTAAGTTTAAATATCACTGTTCTTGTTACTGGTAATGGTAGTATTTTGAATGTTGCGAACGTAACCACTAATGAGCCTAATACTGGTGATCCTGATGATAATGAGACTGTCATTGTTAATGATACTGTTAATGTGAGTATTGTTAAGGTTGCGAATGTTACTGTTGTGAGTGTTGGTGATAATGTTTTATACACAATCACTGTGACTAATAATGGTTTGACTAATGCTTCTGGTGTTTTTGTTATTGAGAATTTAACTAATAACAGTAAAGTGCAGTTTGTTAGTGCTAATGCAAGTAAAGGAATATACAATAATGTTTCTGGGATTTGGAATATTGGTGATTTGGGTGCTGGTGAATCTGTAAGTTTGAATATCACTGTTCTTGTTGTTGGTAATGGTAGTATTTTGAATGTTGTGAATGTTACTACTGATGAGCCTAATACTGGTGATCCTGATGATAATGAGACTGTTGTTGTTAATGATACTGTTAATGTGAGTATTGTTAAGGTTGCGAATGTTACTGTTGTGAGTGTTGGTGATAATGTTTTGTACACTATTACTGTGACTAATAATGGTTTGACTAATGCTTCTGGTGTTTTTGTTATTGAGAATTTAACTAATAATAGTAAAGTGCAGTTTGTTAGTGCTAATGCAAGTAAAGGAATATACAATAATGTTTCTGGGATTTGGAATATTGGTGATTTGAGTACTGGTGAATCTGTAACCTTAAACCTAACTGTTCTTGTTACTGGCACAGGAAATATCACAAACATTGTGAATGTTACTACTGATGAGCCTAATACTGGTGATCCTGATGATAATGAGACTGTCACTGTAAACGATACTGTTAATGTGAGTATTGTTAAGGTTGCGAATGTTACTGTTGTGAGTGTTGGTGATAATGTTTTGTACACTATTACTGTGACTAATAATGGTTTGACTAATGCTTCTGGTGTTTTTGTTATTG
>NZ_LWMT01000161.1 GCF_001639265.1 Methanobrevibacter filiformis | reverse complement strand
AATAGATATTCAATGAAAAACATAGACAACAAATAAAAAAAACTACAAAAAATAATTTACAATCTAACCACAACTAAGAAAATTCACTGTCATCCATCAACTGAAAAATTAATTATTGCACAGCCAATATTCAAAAAAAAAAAACAAAATAAACTTAAATTATCAATTATTCAAAAACGGATTTGGAGGGATTTGAACCCTCGACCTTAAGATTAGGAGTCTTACGCCCTATCCAGACTAGGCTACAAACCCTTATAAGTACATTAGTAATTTGATTTAATAAAATATAAAGTTTATGGTATTTGCATATTCATTATCATTTCAAATTAATCATTGTTAAATCTATTTTTTCTATTTTTAGAAATATTTAAATATTTGGCATAGTCAAGTAGGTTACTGATTTGAAAATTTTTTGGTATTACTTTATTAGTATTAGTTATGATGATCTTTTTTTAGGCTTGAATTTTTGAAATATCTTATTATGTTCCTTTATTTTTCATTGTTTTTGTAGTAATACTTTTATAGTATTACTTTATTATTAATAGTTTTCATTGATTATTCGTTATGATTAAATCTTTTTTAAATAGTTTAAATAGAGAATAAGTTTTTATATATCTTTATTTCTTGCTTTATGAAGTTAATATTTTTTAATAGCTGTTTAAACTTGAAAATATTTATATATTGGTAAATATATATGTTTAATTATGTCTATTATGAATAATATTTATTGTGCATCTGCTATTGATAAATGTCAGCAAACTTTAGATGTTGTTGCTGATAATGTGACTTTTATGTCAAATAAATTTTGTAAATGGGTGGAAAATTCTTTAAAGGTTGCAGGTAATGTTAAATTAAAGTTTAAGAAGAATTTCAAATGGCTACAGGAGAAAATAAGGATTTGTCCAGTTTGTGGAGGTATAAATGTTGATGAAAATGGTAGTCGTGAGCGTTTAATCATTTTTAGCACAGGGAAAGAGTATTTTAAGATACAGACTTATGTATGTAAAGATAAACATGAAAATGGAGAATCTCAGTTTTTTGAGACTAATATCAGTGATATAGTTCCTAAAAACTCTATTTATTCTCATG
>NZ_LWMT01000160.1 GCF_001639265.1 Methanobrevibacter filiformis | reverse complement strand
CCTCAATAAAAAAACAAATATGATTATCTGGAATAAAGTCCCTCAAATTCAAAGGAAGTAAAAACACCTGACCAATACTATCTTCATGCAAAACCATAAACACCAACTCAACAAAAACTAAAAAACATTAATACTATATTACACCCCATAATATTTAAAACTAAGCATAACTAAAAAGAATCAAAAAATAATTATTGCACAGCCAATTTACTAAAAAATAATCAACAAAGATAAATCACTTAAAACCCAATAAACTAAATAATAATCCTTATTTTAACTTAATATTACTTCATCATCATAATATAAGCCAATAAGTATCAATTAACTAATCAATGAATTATGGAAGATCTCCTTAATAAAAAAACATATACAAGAAGATAAATTAAACATAAAAGAACCAAGTTTTTTAGCTATCATTACAGGTGGAGAATTAGCTTATACAAGATCAGATGGAGTTAAAATATTACCAATAGGATGTTTAAAATAGTATAATGTTTTAAAATATTGAATGACTAGATATATTAAAATAATAAGCAATATAAAACTTATTAAAAACACCATACTTTTTGTGATATCTGAGTCGAAATATTAATATTCTACGAAATCAAAATCTTAAATGTGTAATAAAATACTTAAAATATTTCTAAATACATTACTAGTTTTAAATGACCATCATATTCTAAAATTTCTCCATATTTTCATTGACGGTACTGATGTATTAATTAAAGGATCTAAACACTACACTATTACACGTGATGAATTAAAAGCTTTAAAACTAATGAAAAAATGGATCATTTTATCATTATACACAACATTAGAAGAAGACTTCAACCCCAATATCTCTAATCACATTCATCGAAAAATTTAATACATCATCATTCAATAATACCTTACGTGGTGTGCTATTTTTTTTGTTTCATACCCTTAATAATACACACCACAATATAATACTTTACGAAGTACTGATTAATCATTGATTCTCATTGATCTCTTTTTATTAGAATATATTAACATATTAATATTTAGTAATACTTAACATTATAAAATAATTGATGGAGTGGTATGACTACAGAAATGGCTGTTTTAAATAATAATACATTAGTATTTGCAAGTGACAGTGCAGGAACTGCTAACTATCACTCAAGAAATCAAATAAATGATCCAATCAATAACTATCCAGGCTTTTAAAGTATGAACCAACATAATGATCTATTAAAACTTAAACTTTTTTCAGATCAACTCAAAAAATATAGTTTCATATTTAAAAAATTTTAAATAATAAAACAAATATAATATATAAATATCATATATAATTCTCTAACATTATACTCAAATGAGTTTTAAAAAGTAACATTTAATTAATATTAAAAAAAATAATAGTATAAATAATCTATTTAGATCTAATTTAGAATAAAACATTAAATAAGGAGATAATAAATGGAAGAGAATACATTAAAAGAATGAACTCATTTACAAGCAGTGAAAATGATTTCTTAAATAAATTTAAAGAATCATTCAATGTCACAATTATGCTGCATTTTACATGCTAGAAATTAATTAGAATATATTTAATAAAAGATAAATTAATAATTAACTAAATTAAAGGAGAAAGAGAATGTCTAATTTAAAGAGACTATTGATTGCAATACTGATTATTTTTTCACTTTTTACTGTGATAACATCAGCTTCTGCAGCGGACTTGACTGTAAATAAAAATGTAACTCAAAAAAATATTAATGATTGGATGAAAAATGCTACAAAAGGAGATAAACTTAATTTTAATACTTCAACCTACACACTAAACAGCACATTAAATGTTACAAAACCTATACTAATAACCAGTAAAACAAAAACAAAAATCATTTTTAAAAAGAATAAACCAATGTTTCAAGTAAAAACAACAGGTGTAACTTTTAAAAAGCTTAAATTAGATTATTATGGTTATAAATCTGTAGCTATTAACGCTACATTAAAGTCTGCGAATTTGAATGTAGATACTACTGATATCAATATCAGAAATAAATCTTCTATTGCAATATTAACTAATGGTACTACTAATTTACAATATTCTAAAATTACTTTATATAAGAATTATAATTATGGAGTTGTTGCAGGGAGAATTAAGGGCAATATCAAAAACAATAAATTTACACTAAAAGGAAAATATAGTTATGGAGTTATTGTAGGAAAAATTGATACCACTATCAAAAATAATAATTTTTTATTAAAAGGAAAATATAATTATGGAATATTCTCAAATATATGGACTGGAAATTCTATTAATAATAAATTCTATATTTATAATAATCCTACATTAGGTATTTTAATTACAAATAAATGGACAGGAACTGTTACTAAGAACACATTTGAAGGCAATAAATATTCTAAGGGTGCTTGTGGGATTTTTGTTAATAAGACTTTCAAAGGAAGTATAAAAAATTCTAATGCATATTTACCTAAAGCTAATTCATTTGGAATAATGGTTTATAAATGGAATGGTAAATTATACAATTCTAAAATCAATGTAAAAGGAAAAGGATCAGTAGGAATTTATATTGCCAAAGGGTCTCTACTTATCACTCATAATAGTAAAGTCACATCTAAAAACTACTATGCTCTTGCTAAATATACAGCATCTATAAAAAATAGTAAAAGCACTATAAAATCTAAAAAAGGCTTTCCTAATATACTAAAAGTATCTTAATATTTCTTAAAATATTAGGATAATTATAAATTTTAATATTTTTATTTTTTCAAGCATTATATGCTATTTTGAGCTATTTTATTTTACTATTTTACTATTTTGTTATTTTTAATTTTTTCTTATAGTAAAAAATTTTACTATAAATACAAATTTTTTTCCTATAAGAAAATTTTTTTAAATAATATAAATAATTTCTTTCATACAAGAAAATTTCACTAAAAATATAAATCTTTTCTTTTATACTAGAAATTTTGATAAAATACAAATCCCTTTGATATGGAAAAAATTGTTATATATGAATATTTTTGATTTTAATAAATATTTAATCACTCTTTTTCTAAAATAATCTTAAATAATTTAGTTTTAAAAATTCCTGAATTTCATCAGTATATAATATGTTCGCTATAATAGTAACATTTATATATTAGCCGAACTAATATATAGTTATAATAAATTATAATTTATTTATCATTAATATTAAGCTATAAAAACAAAATACAATTATATTCAATTGCCATCTAAGAGGATTTAAGAAGATATAATTTCGCTGATTTTATAATTTAAAAAAATAGCTAATCAATTGAGGGTTACTATATAAATGGAGATTAATAACTATGGAAATAGAAAAAAATGAAAATAGTAATATGAAACTAGATAATCGCTCTATAAAAAAACGCATTAACATAACTAGAATAGCTATTATATTATCAACTATAGCTATATTATTTGTTAGCATTTCATCTATTAGTGCTGTTAATATTAATTTAACAACTACTGGTTCAATTAATAGTGCTGTAAGTACTATTAATAGTGGAGGGGATGTTAATAATTCTATTACTTTAGATGCTGGAACTTATAATAAAGCAAGTGATCGTAATAATAATTTAACTTTTTCAAATAAAAACTTAACAATCCAAGGAAATGGTACATCAAGTGCAGTTATTGTTAATGGATCTAATTTAGGAAGATTATTTAATCTTTCTGGATCTAATGTTAATTTCACTCTTAAAAATATAACTTTTACTAATGCGAAAGTCACAGGAAATGGTAGTGTAATATATACATCACAACCTAATGTCTATATAACATTAATAAATTGTGTATTTAAAAATAATCTTGCAACTAATACAGATAGTGGTGCTGCTGGTGGCGTAATTTACACATCCAATACTTCTAATTTCATAATAGATAATTCATCATTTATAAATAACACAGTAAATGTTACAGGAAATGTTAATACTACTTTTAGGGCTTATGGTGGAGTTATATCTGCAAGTCAACAAAATGGTATAAATAGTTTTACTATTAATAACTCCCTATTTGCAAACAACATAGTATCTATTTCAACTGTATATTCCTCTTATGCTAATGGTGGTGTTATTTATTCATCTAGTAGTAGTAATGTTTTTATTATAGCTAACTCTAATTTCACAAACAATACTGCAAAAAGTAGCAGTAATAATACTAATTCTACTTTTGATTCATACACTGCAGGTTCTGGAGGGGTTATTTATACACAAAATAGGGCTAATTTAACTATAATTGAGTCTATTTTCTCAAACAACACAATAAATAGTAGTAATATAAATTCTCGTTCTTCTGCTAGTTCTAGTGGAGGGGTTATTTCTCTAGGTAGTTCTGGTAATTTTAATATAAGTAGATCTATTTTCTCAAACAACATAGTAACAGTGATTAGTAATAGTACAACTAGTCAGGCTAGTGGTGGTGCCATATCTGCAATGGCTACTTATAATGTAACTGACTCTAACTTTACAAACAACTCAGTAATAACAGTATCTAATAGTTCTTCAGCTTCTAGTGAGGGTGGTGCTATTCGTTCACCATTTTCTGGAACAATCAATATAATTAATTCTACTTTTGCAAATAATACAGCAATTGCTTCTTCTAGTACTACTTATGCTTATAGTCGAGGTGGTTCTATAAATAATTGGGCTAGCGACAATAATGTAAGTTTAATTAATTCTCTCTTTGTAAATAATATGGCAAAAAGTACTAGTGCTTCTACATCTATTAATGCTTATAGTAAAGGAGGTGCTGTTTGTATCAATGATGGGGTGAGTTATAGTGCTAATTTAACTGTAGATAATTCTACTTTTGCAAATAATACAGCAATTAGTGGTACTAATTCTAATAGTTACTATGCTTATAGTATGGGTGGAGCTATTTATAAAAATGATATTGCTAATCTTAACATAAATAACTCCACATTTTTAAATAATGGTGCATTAAGCAATTCTACTAATTCCTCTTTTCCTTGTTATGGAGGAGCTATATATTTACAAAGTAATAACTTCAGTATAATTGGATCTGAATTCATAAATAATACTGTGCTAAGTAATGGTTCTGGTTCTGACTATACTCAAGGAGGAGCTATATTCCTTCAAAACAATACTGGACTTATTATTGGTTCTAATTTTGTAAATAGCAGCGCATCATACGGTGGAGCAATGGCTATTAACAACAATACTAACTTAACATTAGAATATTCTAGAATATACAACAATACAAACACAAATGATCTAGAAAATGGACAAATATATATCTACAATTCTATAGTCAATGGAAGCTACAATTGGTGGGGAAACAATACGGACCCTCTTATTAATTCTATTAAAGTTGATTTAACTGGAACTCTTTATTTAACAAATTATTTTATAGTTAATATCACACTATTTGATATTGATAGGACAAATGATCTGCTTGTTTTCAATTACACAATAGTTCTTAATACAAGTGAGATAGCTATTAATGATCTTTCTGAGTTCAATGGAACAATAGATCGTAATGGTTTTGTAGAATTTATATTTTCTGCTAACTTATCTACTAATTTATCAGTACCATTTAACCAATACATAAATACTACTGCAACAGCTAAAATAGATAATTTCACAAAAACATTCAGTATAAATGCTTCCGAAATCACTGACGGCTATGTTAACGCAACAGGAGGGTCAGATACTAATAATGGATTAAATTGGACTAATGCTGTCAAATCAATAGAAAAAGCATTAGAAATAGTAGGAGATAATGGAATAATACACATAGCAGGAAACAACTACAACAACACCAATGGAATAGAAAGAAACAACACAAACTTAACTATAAATAAGAATATAACTATCCTTGGTTACACAGCATTAAGTGGAGAAGTAATAATAGATGCACTCAATAATGGAAGAATATTCCTTATTAATAAGGGTCTAAATGTCACATTAATTAATTTAACTTTTGCAAATGCTAATCTCACTGGCAATAATAACAATGGTGGAGCAATTTACAATAATGGTTCTAAAATCGCAATATTTGGTTCTAATTTTATAAACAATACTGCTTACGATGGTGGAGCTATTTACAACAATAATGGAACTAGTTTTATTATAAATGAAAATACTAGATTTATTAATAATACTGCTTACGCTGGTGGAGCTATTTATACTAATGGTGCTAATTTTAGTGTGAACAATTCTACTTTCACAAATAGTAATGCTTATAATGGTGGTGCTATTTATAACTTTATTGGTCTTAATTTTAGTGTGAGTGGTTCTATTTTCACTAGTAATAATGCTAATGGAGGGGGTGGTGCTATTTATAATGGTGGTCGTAATTTTAGTGTGAGTGGTTCTATTTTCACTAGTAATAATGCTAATGGAGGGGGTGGTGCTATTTATAATACTGTTCTTAATGGTGTTGGTGTTAATGCTGGTGGTAATAATTTTAGTGTGAACAATTCTACTTTCACAAATAATAATGCTAGTACTTCTGGTGGTGCTATTTATAACTTTGTTGGTGTTAATTTTAGTGTGAGTGGTTCTATTTTCACTAGTAATAATGCCAGTAGTGGTGGTGTTATTTATAATTATGGTGCTAATTTTAGTGTGAACAATTCTACTTTCACAAATAATAATGCTAGTACTTCTGGTGGTGCTATTTATAACATTTTGGGTATTAATTTCACTGTGAATGGTTCTATATTTTCTAATAATGCTCATATAGCTATTTATACATCAAATAATCGGACTTTTATTAATAATAATTCATTTGATGGTAATGATGGTGTTTTAGGGATGGGGTTCAGTGATTCAACTATTGATTTAGATAGCTATTTACTAAGTAATAATACAATAATTAATAATGATATTGTTTTAATTGTTGATGGTTCTAGAAATAATATTTCTAATTCAATCATGAATAACAACACAAGAGGAATATTTGTAAATGGACAAAACAACACCTTTTCTAATATTACAATAGCTAATTTAAAATTTGGTTTGGCTTTTAATTCTTCTAGTCGTAATAATGTTTTCACTAATGGAACATTAGAAATAAATGAAGTAGGAGCCATAATTAATGGAACCAATAACACTATAATAAGCTCAACAATTGTAAACAATACACTGACAGGAGTAAACATCACAGGAGATAACAACACAATAAATTACAACAGAATCTATCAAAACACTCTAGGCATGATAAACTCAGGAAATAAAACTAATGCAAACTTCAATTGGTGGGGAAAAAATAACATCACTGACCAATACACTAACACTGGAACAAGTTTAAACCTTACACACTGGTATGTATTACAACTTTCACTTAACTCCACATTTAATACAACTGCAAATGCAACAAGAAATTACACAAAGAACATCCCAGCAACATTATCTTACACCTTAACCTTAAATAATCTAACTACTAACACTCCAAGTTTATTACCTCACTTCACAGTAGAAGTATTACTTAGAAACAGTACTAGTGTTATTAATAATAGTGCTGGTGATATAAGAACACTCACATTCTCGCAAGTTGTAATCTTAACTAATAATAATCTTCAATCTTCAATCAATGCTTTAGCAGATGATGAGAACATTGTTCTTATTCTTGATAATGAAACTAAGGTTAATCTCACTATCCTTAAAGTCGCAAATGTAACTAATATTTTGAATAATGATACTATTGAATTTACAATAACTATAATAAATAATGGATATGATTTTGCATCTGGTGTTACTTTCACTGATTCACTTCCTGATAATTTTAAACTCCTGAACGTGACTGGAGGATCATCATACAACAATACAACAGGTATTTGGACTGTTGGGGATATTGGACCAGGAGTAACCGTAACACTCAAGATGATGGCTCAAGCTATTAAATCAGGAACAATAAACAACACTGCAAATAATGTAACAGCTATTGAAACACTTATTAATCCAGATATAAAATCCACAGTAACAATCACTGTCACACCAACAGTTAATCTAAACATCACCAAAGTATCTAATGTAACTGGTCTTAACAACTCTCACATTGGAGACCATGTTAAATATGTCATAACTATTAAAAACAATGGCTTGGATAATGCAAGTAATGTAAGAGTATATGATATCTTAGATTCTAAATTAACTTACATTACATACAATTCTTCAACTGGAACTTACAATAATACCACAGGATTATGGAATATTGGAATATTACATGTTAATCAAACAGCTACATTAGAAATCGAAGTAATAATATCTAATATTGGAACAATAGAAAATATTGCAAATGTAACAGCAAATGAAATAATCCTTAATGGAAGTAACACCAACACAAGCACAACAATTCATGTAGGTCCTCTAAACAGTACTTTAATTATTAATCCTGTTGTGAGTGCTAAGGTTAATAGTAGTGTTAGTATTAATGGAACTTTATTGGATGAGAATGGTGTTCCGATTAGTGGTGTTATTGTTAATTTGGTTGTTAATGATGTTGTTTATAATGCTACTACTGATGCCAGGGGTAATTGGAATATTAGTTATTTTGTGGGTTTGACTGGTGTTATTGATGTTGTTGCTGAGTTTGTGGGTAATGTTAATTATACTGGTGCTGCTAATGCGACTTATTTTGATGGTTTGCCTTTGAATAGTACTTTGGTTATTAATCCTATTGTGGATACTAAGGTTAATAGTAGTGTTAGTATTAATGGTAGTTTGTTGGATGAGAAAGGTGCTCCAGTTAGTGGTGTTACTATTAATTTGACTATTGATAATGTTGATTATAATGCTACTACTGATGCTAGTGGTAAGTGGAGTATTATTTATCATGTGGGTTCAACAGGACGTATTAATGTTGTTGCTGAGTTTGTGGGTAATGCTAATCATACTGGTGCTGCTAATTCAACTTATTTTAATGGTTTGACTTTAAACAGTACTTTGGTTATTAATCCTATTGTGAGTGCTAAGGTTAATAGTAGTGTTAGTATTAATGGAACTTTATTGGATGAGAATGCTGTTCCGATTAGTGGTGTTATTGTTAATTTGATTGTTAATGGTGTTGTTTATAATGTTACTACTGATGCCAGTGGTAATTGGAATATTACTTATCTTGTGATTTCGACTGGTGTTATTGATGTTGTTGCTGAGTTTGTGGGTAATGTTAATTATGCTGGTGCTGTTAATGCGACTTATTTTGATGGTTTGGCTTTGAATAGTACTTTGGTTATTAATCCTGTTGTGGATACTAAGGTTAATAGTAGTGTTAGTATTAATGGAACTTTATTGGATGAGAATGGTGTTCCGATTAGTGGTGTTATTGTTAATTTGGTTGTTAATGGTGTTGTTTATAATGCTACTACTGATGCCAGTGGTAATTGGAATATTACTTATCTTGTGATTTCGAATGGTGTTGTTAATGTTGTTGCTGAGTTTGTGGGTAATACTAATTATGTTGCTGCTGTTAATACAACTTATTTCAATGGGGCAGCTTTAAATAGCACACTAATTATTAATCCTATAATGGATACTAAGATGAATAGTAATGTTAGTATTAATGGTAGCTTGTTTGGTGAGAATAATAGTGTGATTGGTAATGTGACTGTTGTTGTGACTGTTAATGGTGTTAGTTATAATGTTACTACTGATGTGGGTGGTAAGTGGGGTATTACTTATCTTGTTAATTCAACTGGACTATTTAATGTTGTTGCTATCTTTAATGGTAATACTAATCATGCTGCTGCTGGAAATGAAACAAGTTTTAATGGAATTTCTTTGAATAGTACTTTGGTTATTAATCCTATTCCAGATACTAATGTGAATAGTAATGTTAGTATTAATGGTAGCTTGTTTGGTGAGAATAATAGTGTGATTGGTAATGTGACTGTTGTTGTGACTGTTAATGGTGTTAATTATAATGGTACTACTGATAATAGTGGTAAGTGGAATATCAGTTATTTTGTTAAGTCTTCTGGAAATATTAATGTTGTTGCTGAGTTTAATGGTAATAATAATTATTTTGCTGCTGTAAATAGCACTAATTTCAATGGAATATCTTCAAATAATAGTACATTAATTATTAACCCTGTTCCTGATACTAAAATAAATAGTAATGTTAGTATTAATGGAACTTTATTAGATGAGAATAATAATGCTATTATTAATGTGACTGTTGTTGTGGCTGTTAATGGTGTTAGCTATAATGCTACTACTGATGCAAGGGGTAATTGGAATATCAATTATCTTGTTAATTCAACTGGTAATATTAATGTTGTTGCTGAGTTTGTTGGTAATGCTAATTATGTTGCTGCTGTAAATAGCACTAATTTTAATGGTTTGGCTTTAAATAGCACATTGGTCATTAATCCTGTTACAAATGCTAAGATGAATAGTAATGTTAGTATTAATGGTAGCTTGTTTGGTGAGAATAATAGTGTGATTGGTAATGTGACTGTTGTTGTGACTGTTAATGGTGTTAGCTATAATGCTACTACTGATGCAAGGGGTAATTGGAATATTAATTATCTTGTTAATTCAACTGGTAATATTAATGTTGTTGCTGTTTTTGATGGCAATGATAAGTATGTTAGTGCTGTTAACAGTACTACTTTTATTGTGAATAACAATGTCAATATTAGTATTGTTAAAATAGCTAGTATTAATGGAATTAATAATAGTGCTAAGGGTCATGTTGGAGATACTGTGATTTATACCATTAATGTAGTGAATAATGGTGTTATTGGTGCTACTGGAGTTCTTGTAACTGAAATAATAGATAGTACTAAGTTGAAATTTAATAAAGCATCTGTAACACAAGGATTTTATAATAATATTAATGGGTTATGGATTATTGATGGGTTTGCAGCTGGTAAAACCGTAACACTCACAATCAATGCTACTATAATAGCTATGGGGGACATTGGTAATTCTGCTAATGTTTCAGCAAGTGAAAATAATACCAATAGTAACAATAGTAGTTCAGTAAATATTGTCTCAGTTGCAATTCCAACCCAAATCAACACATTAGATGTAGTAGTTGTTGTTGATAATTTTGTTAAACTTGAATCTATTTTAAAAGACAGTGATGGTAAACCTATTGGGGGTAAAGAGGTTAGATTCTACGTTAATGGAAAATTTGTTGGAACGGCTGTTACTGATGTAAAAGGTATAGCTTACTTTAAGTATACTCCAACAAAAACAGGTACATTAAATTACACTTCATCCTTCACTGATCCTACAGGTATTTATCTTCCTTCAACATCAACGTCTACTGTAACTGTAACTAAAGATCAAATCACTTTAACTACTACATTACCAACTGGATCTGTTGGAGATAAAAAAACAATAAAAGTCAAAGCTACCAACAGTGAAGGCAAGCCAGTCCCAAACAAAACATTCACAGTCTATATAAATGGTAAAAAAATAGGTACTTATAAAACTAATAGTAAAGGTGAATTTACTATAAAAACCACACTCAAAAGTTCAAATAAATTACAAATCAAGTTCGTGGGAGACAGTAAATATAATAAATTGTCTAAAACCTACACGTACATTGCTAAATCTAAAGAAAAAACAATCACCACTATCTACTATGCTAAAACTAAATACGGTAACTCTATAATATTAAAAACTAAATTAACTAATGGCAAAGGAAAAGCGTTAGCTGGTAAATACATTAAATTCTATGTTGCAGGTAAGTATGTTGGAAAAGCTAAAACAAATAAAAAAGGAATAGCTATTTTCAAATATACACCTAAAAAGAAAAAATAATAAAACCAAATTATCTCATTTTTAAATTTTTTTTAACCATAACATTGTATATTAATTTTTAAAATTAAATAATAATTTTCATTTTTTTTAAATCTAACAATTTAATATTACTTATTTAATGATATTAGTAAAGTTATTTTATCCTAGAAATCATGTTCATAGTTACTATTTTCATTCATTTAAAGTAAGATTTATCTAATAGAATTAACATAATATTATCATGATACTTACTTTGTGTGAATTTAATGTTTGAGGTTTCTTATGAATCCTAAAATAGCTAAGGCTGATGATGATTTAGAGAAAATAAATTCAAGAAAAAGATTTAAGAGTGATGATGATAAGAGAGTGGGTAGTGAAATATTTGACAAACAAACCCTTGAAACCCTTTATAAATTAGCTAATCATAAGTATTTAGATATTTTAAATGGTGCAATAAGCACAGGTAAAGAAGCTAATGTTTTAAAAGGAGTTTTAAATAATACTACTTATCTAGCTGTCAAGATTTATAGAATAGCTACCTCTGACTTTAAGAAAATGCATTTTTATATTGATGGTGACCCTAGATTTAATGTTAAATCATCAAGTAAACGACAATTAACAACTTCATGGGTTAATAAGGAGTTTAGAAATCTTAAACGACTTAAAGAAGCAGGTGTTTCATGTCCTGCACCTATAACTGCTTTAAATAATGTTCTTATATTAGAATTTATTGGGGATTCTTATGGGAATCCTGCTCAAACTTTTAAAAATCACAAGCCAGATGATTTAGACCAATTTATTCATGATTTATTAATGGAGACAAGGAAATTCATACATGATGGGAAATTAATTCATGGAGATCTTTCATCTTTCAATATTCTTAATTTTAATGATTATCCTGTAATTATTGATGTTTCTCAATCTGTTGTTTTAGATCATCCTATAGCTAAAGAATTATTCATAAGAGATATTGAAAATTTATCCTTAGAATTTAAAAAAATGAATGTAGAAATTTCAACAGACATGTTAAAAGAAAAATTAGACTTTTATTCTATTTTTAAAGAATAATTGCCAATGGATTAATAACTAATATTAAATAGATAAAAGGTTAATAACTGTTAATAGCTTAAGACAAACTTTTAACAAGTTGGCTTGATCAAAAGCTAGTTTATAGTTAAGCATAAAATACTTTTAATAACTCTTGTATGGAGTAACAATTATATAAATTTTATTAAATAACAATCATTATTAACTTATGAGGTGAATTACTTGCCAAATACAGATTATCTTAAAATTCCTCGTGATAGAGTTGGAGCTTTAATTGGAACAAATGGGGATACTAAAAAAGCTATTGAAAATAGAACTCAAACATTTTTAGACATTGATGGTGAAGAAGGAACAGTGATGATATCTTCAGATGAAAATATGGAGGATCCTTTAGGTGTATGGAAAGCAAACCACATTGTTAAAGCTATTGGTCGTGGATTTTCTCCAGAAAATGCAATCAGACTAGGTGATGATGATATTTACTTAGAAGTAATTAAATTAACTAGTTATGTAGGTAAATCTAAAAAAGCAATGGCTAGGCAGAAAGGAAGAATCATAGGTAAAGATGGGAAAACAAGAGAAATTATAATTAACATGGCTGAAGTTGCAATGGCAATATATGGAAAAACTGTTTCTTTCATTGGAGAACTTGAAAATGTTATAGTTGCAAGAGAAGCTGTTGAAATGATTCTTAAAGGTTCACGACATAAATCAGTTTACCAATTTTTAGAAAACAAACAACATGATAGGAAATTAAATGAATTCAAATCAATTGTAGGTTTAAAAACAGATGAAGTAGAATTAAGAGATGATTTAGACTAATTGATGAATAATCAATCATAATTACTTTTTTTCATTTTTCATTTTTAGATAGCTAATTAGAAATCAAACTTTTAAAATAAGAAGTAAAAGATTTCTCTAAACGTCCATCACAAAATAAAAGCTTTGTCATAATCTATTTAAAAAAATAAACATAATTAATGCTTTTATTATCGTCAAAACAGTTAAATTGGATTCAGCTATTTTGTAAAAATAGTTTATAATGAGCAATATATTAAAATAAGTATATAGAAAAAACTATATAAAATTTAAGATTATTGATAGGATCAACAGTGGTGCAACACCTACCTAACTCTAATCTAGGGTTATTAAATGATATAAACCTGAAAGGAGAATATAACATTAATAAACACATTAGTTAATATGGTTTTTAATATATATAAACCTTACCATTCTATAACTTCATCTGTCAATGTAGCTGAATTATTATTACTTGCTTTTAAATTAGTTAATTTCTAGAATAAAAAACTATTTTTACTTCTACTTTTAAAATAATAATTTATCTGTTGTTTTTACTCTACCAGAAGTGAATTGAGTTAAGAACAATGAAATACATGAAAAAATTAATTATTGCACACTAATTTTTATATGATAATTATTGCAAATATTTATTTAATAATAAAGCTATATTTTCATATATAATTAATTTCAAATGAATAATGTTTAATTTATCTAAATATTTTTTATTCATATATGAAATTAATTATTGATAATTATATATTTTATAGTTATTTTATGAAAAATTAGCTATATGATTAGTATGAATTGTAAATATAAAACAAACTTTTAAAAAAGTTTTGTCATATGCTATTTCAAAAATAAGGAATTTAAGTATGAGAAATGCTTTTATTAATATGAAACAAACATTTCAAACTTTTAAAAAAAGTTTGATCAAAAGCTATTTCCAAAAATAAAGCATTTTAAGCATTAATCATGATTTTATTAATATGAAACAAACATTTCAAACTTTTGAAAAAAGTTTGATCAAAAGCTGTTTCAAAAAATAAAGCATTTTTAAGTATAAGAGATGATTTTATTAATATGAAACAAACTTTTAAAAAAGTTTGATCAAAAGCTGTTTCAAAAAATAAAGCATTTTTAAGTATAAGAGATGATTTTATTAATATTAAAAAAACATTAATTATTTTTGTAATGTTAATATCAATAATTCTAGCTATTTCCTTATCTTCTCCTGCTTTTGCTGAAGATAAGAATACAAAGGCAGAACCAAAAATAATTAATAAAACAGATGGAGTTATTTATACCTTAAATTATAAAAAAAGTATTCCAAGTAATTTTACTAAGTTCTCAGGTTCTGAAAAATCTGGTAAAAAAACATATAAAATAACTTGGAAGGTTAAAAAAGAATTTGAATCAAAAACAATAATTTATGCAAAGGTTAAATTAACAAAGAAGAAGAAAGTCAAATCATATACAATATTATATAATAAATATGGGGATAAAATAAAGACTATTAAAGGATCCAGAGATGTTTATGTTGATAATGGAGTTAAATGGGTTGAATTAAATACTAACGCTAAAAAAGAGAAATATAAATGGTTTTTTCAAAAAAGAAGTGTTGTTAGAACATTTGCAACAAAAAAAGTTGTTAAATTTTATTTAAATAATAAATATATTAATACAACATCTTACAATAATTTAAATTACACATTAACTAAAGAATATCAAAAAAATGATGATAAAAGTAAATATGTTTTATCTTCGGAGTTTGTCCAATCAGATAATAAATTTTTTTATAATCTTGCAAAAAAGATAATTAAAAACAATAAGACTGATTATGATAAAGCTCAAGCTATTTTAAGCTGGATGCAAGTAAATTATAAGTATGGGAATTATGGTGGCTCAAGATATGATGCTTTAACTGCATACAGCCAAGGTAAAGTTCATGGTTTAAATTGTATTGATTCTGCTCATTTAACTAGTGCTTTGCTCCGTGCATTGAACATTCCAGTTAGATATAAGCAAAATGGTTATGAAGATGGAGATACTTTTTATGGGCATGTTTGGATTTATACTTATGTTAAACATAATGGATCATATAAATGGTTGTGTGGTCAACCATCAGCTGAAGTAAGTTCATATAATGAATCACTGGAATATGGTCTTAATTCACATAGTTTTTTTCCAAATTGGTGTGCTCTTGACCATTTAGAAGGTTATTATCTAGTTTCTCATAAATTTAACATGCAAAAATTCATTAGATATAATAATAAGTGGTTTAGGACTTCTCAGTATGTTATTTTCAATAATAAGACGATTTCAAAAACATGGATATATTAGGGTGATTCTTTGAAAAATAAATTAAAAATTTCAGTAGTTATCATTATTATTTTAATAATAGCTATTTGTACAGTTGCTTTAAGTCAAAACTTTAGTAATACAAATAATTCTTTAAATAATGTTTCATCAAATATATCTAACAATAATTCTTATATGTCTAATTATACAAATAATACTAATAATTCCTCTGATAATACAAATAACTTAAACAATCTTAACAATAATATTAACTTTAATAAAAAGACTCCGAAATATAATAGTTATCTAACATATAAAAACAAAACTAATAATAAAACAAGTAATTTAACTGATGATGAGATTATTAATAAAACGGTTCCTGCCAAAATGAATGATACTAATGTATCAGGACTTAATGGACCTCCAAATAAAACGAATTCTTAAATTAAATTATTAATTTTTTATTCTTTATTATTAATTCTTAAATTAAATTATTAATTTTTTATTATTTATTATTAATTCTTTATTTTTTATTATTAATTTTTTATTATAATTCTTCAGTTTTATTTATTTTTTAACTGGTGTATATCCTATGAACTTTATAGATTAATCCAAAGGGATACATGATAATTTTAGTTTAATATTACTTTTCAAATGCTCTCCTTTAAAATTTATATATGGTCTTGTTCATATATTTTATAATGGCTATTATATTTAATTTTGTAAGTGCAATAGAAAAAGAGTTATATATGATGTAGTACATATACATATGCTATGGAATATTTTCTGTATTCCTACTTCTTGATATATTCGGTCTGAAAAATAGTAATGATTTTTCATGTGTGTGTCATGAATTATTTTTTATTGTATTATATTTTTTAATTAGTTAGATAATAATAACTATAACTATATAAAAACATTAAAATTATATAGTATTACTGTTAATATATAGTAATTGTTTTATTATATGTTACATATTTATATATACATATAGGTTAAACATTTACTAAAATTATGTTTATGATAATATTCAGTACACTGATTCCAGAATTTAAGAAAATCTTCGAGTTTCTAATGTTTTAAGTATGTGTTTTAAGGAAATAAAATTTTTTCAAAATCATTTAAGCTATGAAAGCAGATTTAAGTGTATATGGTGATATTTTGTGAAATCAGTGTCCAAAGTTATATTTATTAGATGAATTAGGAGGTTAAATTTGTCTCAACAAGCAGCAGAACTCTTTGATAATTTTCAAGAATTAACTCCCTCAGAGTTCTTTAGGAAAAATAAGCAGATGTTAGGTTTTTCTGGGAAAATCCGATCTTTAACAATGGTTTTTCACGAGTTGATTACTAACAGTTTCGATGCATCAGAAGAAGCAGGGATCTTACCTGAAATTAAAATAGATCTTCAAAAAATAGATAAAGATCATTATTTACTTAGGCATACAGATAACGGACCAGGAATACCAGAAGATTTCATAATGAAAGTGTACTGTACTATGTTTGCAGGTTCTAAATTCAGAAATATCCAATCTCGTGGTCAGCAAGGACTTGGTTGTAGTGGATGTGTACTTTTATCTCAAATGACTACTGGTGAGCCTGCAAAAGTAATTTCTTCCTATGAGGAGGGAGATGAATTAAAAGGAATTAAACTTAAATTCAAAATGGATGTTAAGAAAAACAAAGGTCTTTTAATGGAAAAAGAGGAGTTCACTCCAGATAGAACTGGTGTTTCTGTAGAACTTCAATTTAAAGATGTTTCTTACTCTTTAGCTGAACAAGGTGCTTTTGAATATATTAGGAGAACAATGGTTGGAAATCCTCATGCTAAAATCATATTCAGAGATCCAACAGGCCATAAATATATATTTAAAAGGGCTGCAGATGTTGTTCCAGTTTTACCTAAAGAAGTACTTCCTCATCCTAAGGGAGTTACTGCAGATGATCTTATTTTCATGGCTAAACATACTGATAAACGAAGATTTAAAAGTTTATTAACCTCTAATCTTTCAAGAATGTCTAATAAGAAAATAACTGAAATTCAGGAAAGGACTAAGATTGATTTAAACAAAAGACCTAAAGACATGAAATGGGAAGAGGCTGAAGCTATTGTAGATGCATTCAATAAGATGGATTTCATGGCACCTCCAACATCAGGTCTTATTCCAATTGGAAGTGAACAAATCGAAGGTGGGATGAAAGAGATTCTAAAACCAGAATTTATAGCTACAACTACCAGAAAACCTGTTGCATACAGAGGAGGAGTAGCTTTCATCATTGAAGCAGGGATAGCTTATGGTGGAGACTCTGGACGGTTAGTTGGTGAGGAAAGAAAGTCTGAAATCATGAGATTTGCAAATAGAGTACCTCTTACTTTTGATCAAGGAAGTTGTGCAATAACTGAAGCACTTAAAAGTATTGATTGGAGACGTTATGGTTTAAGAAACCTTGAAAACACTCCTGCTACCATATTTGTAAATATTATTTCAACTCAAGTTCCATATCTATCAACTGGTAAACAGAGTGTAGCTCCAGAACCTGAGATTTTACATGAGGTCAGACAAGCTACAATGAAAGTAGCAAGGAAACTTCAAAAGCATTTAAGAGCTAAAAAAGCAGCTAAAGAAGAAGCAATGAGATCTAAAATATTTGAAGATTATGTTCCAATAATTCTTCAAGAAGCAGCTAATTTAGCTGAAACTGGCGTTCCTGAGTATAAAGAAGTTTTAGCTAAGGTTACAAGAAGAGCTTTAGCGGAATTGTTAGGTGAAAATCCTGATCATGCTGAAAAAGAGGTTGAAGAGGAGTTTGAAGAAGTGGAATCAAGAATCCCATCAAGTGAAGGTCTTTTTGAAGAGGATGATGAGGAAATTAATGGTAACGAATGAGGGGATTAAAACATGGCTGATGTTAAAGAAGTAAATAGATTAGATAGAAAAGAGATCACAATGAATAAGCTTAAAGGGCTTGGTCAGACTATCATTGATGATGTTAATCAGAGTAAAATCCCTTCTCTCAAAATTCCTTCAAGAGGAACATCTAATATTGTTTATGATGAAGATAAAAGGTATTATATTCTTGGAGAGAGAGCTGGTAAAAGGTCTCTTGGAAATGTAAAACAGATTAAAAAGTTAGGGCAAATGATTTTTGTTTCTAATTTCTGTAAAGATCTTGTTCAAAGAGAAAAAACTGCTACTTTAAGGGAGATGTACTATGTTAGTGAAGGTTGGGGCTTAGGATTTGATAACCAGCAGGAATCTAATATAGTAGGTGAAGATATTGAGGTTACTCTTGGTACAAGTCGTGAAGACTTAGGATTAATGCCTGAGGAAGATGGAGCATCTGTTTACGGTGATATTGTCTTTCAAGAAGGAGATGTTGAAATTAATGCTTTAAAATCTGGGAAATCTGGATATACCATTTCTCCTACAATTGATGAAGTGGATTTCTTAGATCATAATGTTGAAAGAGTAATAGCTGTGGAAACAATGGGGATGTTTCATCGTATGGTTCAAGAAAATGCTTATAAAAAATTCAATACATTAATTGTAGGACTTAAAGGTCAGGCTGCAAGAGCAACAAGAAGATTTTTAAAGCGTGTTAATCAAGAACTTAATCTTCCAGTTTATATTTGTAACGATGGAGATCCATGGGGATTCCACATCGCCATGGTTATCATATCTGGAAGTGCAAAGCTTGCCCATGTTAATCATGACCTAGCTACTCCTGATGCTAAATTTTTAGGAGTTAGTGCAACTGACATTGTCAATTATGATCTTCCAACTGATCCACTAAAAGATATAGATGTTTTAAGACTAAAAGAACTTTCAAAAGATCCAAGATATAGGGATGAACATTGGCAAAATGAAATCAAAAAGATGCTAAAAATAGGAAGAAAAGCAGAACAGCAATCTTTCTCAAAATATGGATTAGAATATGTAGTAGACACATATTTCCCAGAAAAATTAGATGCAATGGAATAATTTGGATTCTGATTTCGTGAAATCTTCGATTTCACAAAATCTTATATAAATTTACTTTATATTTTGTTATTACTTTTATTATTATTTTTAATATTTCTATCTTATTATTATTTTATATAAAATCTTTCTTGAGTGTGTTTATGTATAAAACAGTAGATATATGTGCAGGTATTGGTGGTATTAGAAAGGGTTTTGAGTTAACTGGTAAAGCAGTCAATGTTTTATCGGCTGAAAATGATAGATATGCTTGTAAAACTTATGAACATTTATATGGTGAAAATCCAATGAATGATGTTACAACTAATGAGTTTAAAGAGTTGTTGGACTCGGTTGAGTATGATATCTTTCTTGCAGGTTTTCCTTGTCAAGCATTTAGTGCTGCTGGTAAAAAAGAAGGATTCAAGGATAAGTTAAGAGGAACTATTTTTTTCCATCTTGCTGAAATGATAGAATCCACACGACCTAAATCATTTTTGCTTGAAAATGTAGAGGGTCTAATTACTCATATGAAAGGAGAAACTTTCAACATAATATTGGACACATTAATAAATAAATTGGATTATCATATTGTGGGAATAGAAGAACAGCAAGATATTTATGGAAATGCAAATGGTTTTATATTTAATAAACAAGATATTGTTTTAAATGCTAAACACTTTGGATTACCTCAAAACAGACCACGTGTTTATATTGTTGGGTTTGATAAAAAAAGATATGCAGATAAATTAAATACTATTGATTTTAATAAACTTCCTCAAGAACGGAAAAGACCTCCAATTTTTAAGAATTTAACTGAAGTTTTAGAATTGGGGGCTGACACTAAATTTTACCTATCTCAAGGTTATCTTGAAACATTGAAAAAACATAAATCTTCTCAAAGTGCTAAAGGAAATGGTTTTGGTTATATGATTGTTAATGAACCTAAATTCAAACATCCAATTTCCAATGCTATACTCGCTACTGGCGGCTCTGGGAAAGAAAGAAATTTAATTCATGATCCTCAAGATAAAATTATAGGATTAATGGTTAAAGGTAAAAAAACACCTATTAATAATGAAGGAATTAGATTGATGAAACCAAATGAGTGGGGTAAACTTCAAGGTTTCGTGGGATATGCTTTTTTGAATGGTAAAAATGATACTTTTTCTTTTCCTGAAGGAGTTAGTAATACTCAAAAATATAAACAATTTGGAAATTCTGTAGCTATTCCAGTTATAGAAGAAATTGCAAATGAAATAGTTAAAGTATTAGATAATTTAGAAGGAAGATGAAATATTGAATGAGAAAGATCCTTGGACATTTAATAGAGGGGAATGGAGTGAAGCTTATACTTTTACAAAGTTATTAGGTGAAGGCAAAGTTTATGCTGCAGATGAAAAGTTAGATAAAATTGAGGATGAATTTTATCCTATATTAAAAATAATTAAAAAAGAATTAGAAAAACAATTTATAAGGGATTCTAATCTTAATATTGTACAAGTGACAGATTTAGAAGGCAATACACAAATTTCAATGAGTGTTGAAAAATTTCTTGAAATTAGTGAGAAGTTATTAATAATTATTAAGGAAAGTAAAGGTAGCAGTTTCAGTATTCCTACATTAGAAAGTTTTTTCAATGATTTAGGAATTATTAAGTTTAAATCATCTAGTAATGATAAATCTGATTTAACCATGGAAATTAAGGATCTTGGAACTTTGTTGTCTAAGGAATACAATTTTAGCATTAAATCTGAATTAGGGAGTAAACCTACTTTATTAAATGCTTCAAAATCAACTAATTTTATTTATAAAATAGAGGGCATTGAAGATTATGAAATTAATGAATTGATGAAGATTACAAAGAAAACTGATAATAAATGGCTTAAAATTCGTATATATAATATTTTAGAAAAAATAAATAGAAAAGGTTATAATTTATCTTTTCATGAGATAGAAAATCCACATTTTTCGAGTAATCTAAAGTTAATTGATAGTAACTTACCATTTATTGTCAGCCAAATTTTATTACATTTTTACAGTACTGAAAAAATATCAGATATTAAATCCTTAACTGAATTTTTAATAAATAAAAACCCTTTAAATTTGCCAAATAAGGACTCTGAGTTATTTTATAAAACCAACATAATTGAACTTATTAAAGCAGCTGCCTTTGGTATGATGCCTAGCAAAAAATGGAATAAAGAGTATGATGTTAATGGTGGAATTTTAACTGTTAAAAAAGATGGGAATGTTTTGTGCCATCATATTTTTTATAACAAAAAGCAATTAGATGAATATTTGTATAGGAATACTAAACTTGATACTCCAAGTACGAAGAGATATAAACAAGGAGATTTATATAAACTTGATAGTGATAATAACTATTACTTTAAACTTAATTGTTTGTGTCAAAATTTTACCTCTTGTCATTTTATTTTTCAATGTTTTAGTATTCATGTTAATAAATACTATTTACATGTTTAATTATTGTCTAAAAACCTCCTGTGAAAAAAAATTTTTAAATCTA
>NZ_LWMT01000159.1 GCF_001639265.1 Methanobrevibacter filiformis | reverse complement strand
AGTACAAATGCTCTTAATGTTTCCTTCGAATTTTTAACAAAGCCTATTAAAAATTTTTCATCATCCTCATTAAACTCAAAACTTCGCCTTGACATGTATATTATATATAACTTAATAATAAATAAACTTATCTCAAATATTAACTTGTCTTGACATTAGGTGAATGGTTCATTATAGATTTTTAAATTATTTTTATTCTCTTAATCAATCTTTTAAATTTTAAAACCATATATTTAATGATATTTAATGGTGAATATAATGCCAGAGCTTAAAAAATTGTTATTAAATCCAAGTGCATATAATAAACGGACAATGGAAGACATTAAACGATATATATATATATATAAGGATAAGTTTGAAATAAATGTTCTATTAAACGAATTGGATTCAGAAATTGTTGAAAAAGAGGGTTATAATTTAGTAAAGAATGTGACAAGTTACGGAGACTATTTAAAATACACTTCTGACTATGTTATTGATGCTGGATCTTTGAAATCATATTTTAGAAGATCTT
Organism: Methanobrevibacter filiformis; assembly: GCF_001639265.1. GTDB lineage: Archaea > Methanobacteriota > Methanobacteria > Methanobacteriales > Methanobacteriaceae > Methanacia > Methanacia filiformis. The sequence continues at coordinate 593 of NZ_LWMT01000159.1, read as the reverse complement.
CAAAGAATACATGGGTATCAATTTGGCATGGTATACCTTATAAAAAAATGTTCATAGATTTTGATGAAAAATCATTAAATGATGGGCTTGAATATGCTGAATCTTATGATATAATGATTTCAATGTCTCCATATTACACTGAAACTTTTTTAAGAAACTCAATGCTATATTCTGGAGAAGTTAAAGAAATAGGATCTGCCAAAATAGATAAACTATTTGCAAGTGAAGAAGAAATATTATTGGCTGTGCAATAATTATTTTTTGATTCTTTTTAGTTATGCTTAGTTTTAAATATTATGGGGTGTAATATAGTATTAATGTTTTTTAGTTTTTGTTGAGTTGGTGTTTATGGTTTTGCATGAAGATAGTATTGGTCAGGTGTTTTTACTTCCTTTAAATTTGAGGGACTTTATTCCAGATAATCATATTTGTTTTTTTATTGAGGAATTGGTTAGTCGGTATGATTTTGGTGATTTGCATTCTAAATATGCTGATACTCCAGGTAAGAAAGCTTATTCTAGGAGAATGCTTGCTAGAAATATTCTTATGGGTCAGATTGATGGTATAAGGTCTGGTCGTAAACTTGAAAAGGC
>NZ_LWMT01000158.1 GCF_001639265.1 Methanobrevibacter filiformis | reverse complement strand
ACCTTAACAACACTCACATTAACATTATTACTCACATTAATAGTTTCATTATCAGACCCATTATCCACATTAGTATTGTTCTGATCCACAGTCACACTCGCAGTATTAATAACTGTACCATTACCAATAATAACAACAGTAATACTCAAAGCAACCGTTTCACCAGCACCTAAATCACCAATAGACCAAACACCAGTATTATTATCATAAGAACCATTACTACCTACAAAACTCAAAACAGTAGTATTCAACAAATCAGTCACATATACACCAGTAACATTACCAGAACCCTTGTTAGTCACAGTAATAGTATAAGTAATAATATCACCAATATTCGCTGACCCAGTAGTGTTAGAAACCTTAACAACACTCACATTAACATTATTACTCACATTAATAGTTTCATTATCAGATCCATTATTGGTGTTAGTGTTATTCTGATCCACAGACACACTCGCAATGTTAATAACTGTACCATTACCAATAATAACAACAGTAATACTCAAAGCAACCGTTTCACCAGCACCCAAATCACCAATAGACCAAACATCAGTATTAATATCATAAGAACCATTACTACCTACAAAACTCAAAACACTAGTATTCAACACATCAGTCACATATACACCAGTAGCATTACCAGAACCATTATTAGACACAGTAATAGTATAAGTAATAATATCACCAATATTTGCGGTGCCAGTAGTGTTAGAAACCTTAACAACACTCACATTAACATTATTACTCACATTAATAGTTTCATTATCAGATCCATTATCCGTGTTAGTGTTATTCTGATCCACAGACACACTCGCAGTATTAATAACTGTACCATTACCAACAATAACAACAGTAATACTCAAAGCAACACTCTCACCAGCACCAAGAGACCCAATAGACCAAACACCAGTAACATTATCATAAGAACCATTACTACCTACAAAACTCAAAACACTAGTATTCAACACATCAGTCACATATACACCAGTAGCATTACCAGAACCATTATTAGACACAGTAATAGTATAAGTAATAATATCACCAATATTCGCAGATCCAGTAGTATTAGAAACCTTAACAACACTCACATTAACATTATTATTTACATTAATAGTTTCATTATCTGA
>NZ_LWMT01000157.1 GCF_001639265.1 Methanobrevibacter filiformis | reverse complement strand
GTTTATTTATTATTAAGTTATATATAATATACATGTCAAGGCGAAGTTTTGAGTTTAATGAGGATGATGAAAAATTTTTAATAGGCTTTGTTAAAAATTCGAAGGAAACATTAAGAGCATTTGTACTTTTATTGCTTAATAAAGGTATGAAAAATATTGATATTTCTAAATTGCTTGATATTAGTCCTAATACCGTGACTAACATTAAAAACAGGTATTTGGAAGAGGGACTAGAATCTGCATTGTATGATAAGCCCCGTCCAGGTCAACCAAAAAAATATGGGGTTGAAAAGGAAACAGAAATCATTGCATTGGCTTGTACTGATCCTCCAGAAGGATATAAAACATGGACTACTAGACTTATAGCAGAAACTCTTCAAGAAAAAGAAGGCTTCGAAACTTTAACTCGTGAAACTGTTAGAGTTATTTTAAAAAAAGCTCAACAAGACCATGGATTAAAAAAATGTGGTGTGTAAAAGAAATTGATAATGAATACAGAAAGAGAATGTATAAAATATTAAAATTGTATTCCGAACCTTATAATCCAAAATATCCCATAATCTGCTTTGATGAAAAACATAAACAATTAATAAGTGATGTTAAAAATAAAATTCCTATGAAACCTGGAAGTCCTGAAAAATATGATTATGAATATAAAAGAAATGGAACTGCAAACATTTTTGTTGCAGTTGACTTTAAAGGAGGTGAAAGAGACATAACTGTCACAGACAGACGAACCAAAAAAGACTTCGCACTATATATCAAACATCTAGTCAATAATGTGTTCCCTGAAGCAAAAAAACTAAGAATCATCATGGACAATCTAAATACACATACATATAGATCTATCCTAGAAACCTTTGAATTTAACGAAGCTGTAGAATTAATAAGCAAATTAACCTTTTACTATACTCCAAAACATGCCAGCTGGCTAAATATTGCAGAAATCGAAATCAATGCTATGGATACTCAATGCACAGGACGAAGAATAATTAATAAAAAACTCTTAATAAATGAAACTACAGCTTATAAGAATAATAGAAATAAAAATAAATGCAAAATAAAATGGAATTTCACTAAAAACGATGCTGATAAAAAATTATCCAAATATTATATTAACATATGAATATCATAAAAATTAAATTGTCGAGACA
>NZ_LWMT01000156.1 GCF_001639265.1 Methanobrevibacter filiformis | reverse complement strand
TGTCATGACAATTTAATTCTAATAGTTTTAGATATAATATTTTGATAATTTTTTATCGGCTTTTTCTTTAGTAAAATTCCAATAAATTTTGCTCTCTTTTTTATTTCTTTCATCACACCATGCTGTAGTTTCACTTATTAGATAGTTTTTATTTTTCATTCTTCCTCCAGTACATTCTATGTCCATGACATTAATTTCAATTTCAGCAATGTTAAGCCAACTGGCATGTATAGGAGTATAATGAAATTCTAATTTGCTTATTAATTCTACTGCTTCTTTAAATTCAAATGTTTCAAGAATAGATGAGTAAGTATGAGTGTTTAAATTGTCCATAACAATTCTTAATTTTTTAGCATCAGGAAATACATCATCGACTAAATGTTTAATATAATGAGCAAAATCTGCTTTTGTTCGTCTGTCTGTAACCATTATGTCTCTTTTTCCTCCTTTAAAGTCAACAGCAACAAATATGTTAGCTGTTCCATTTCTTTTATAAGTGTAATCATATTTTTCAGGTGTTCCAAGTTTCATGGGTATTCGAGGTTTTGTATCGTCTATTAATTGTTTATGTTTTTCATCAAAACAAATTATTGGATATTTTGGATTATAATTTTCAGAATATAATTTTAAAAGTCGATACATTCTTTTGCGGTATTCAGTGTTGATTTCATTTATACACCACATTCTTTTTTTCCATGGTTTTGTTTTGCTTTTTTTAAAATAATACGAACACTTTCACGACTTATAGTTTCAAATCCTGGTTTATTTTTTAATTCACTAGCAATAAGTCTAACAGTCCATTGTTTTCGACCTTTAGGTGGGTTAGTGCATGCTAATGCAATTATTTCTGTTTCTTTTTCAACATCATATTTTTGTGGTTGACCAGAGCGAGGTTTATCATTCAAAGCAGATTCTAATCCTTCATCTAAATATCTTTTTTTGATTTTATTAACAGTACTTACACTAATATCCAAATAATCAGCAATATCCTTAATTTTTTTACCTCTATCTAGTAATAAGAGGATCCTAGCCCTACTTATTTCTTTTTCTTTTTTAACCATCTTTTTTAAACAAACATCCTCCTCATCATCAAGCTCTACTCTTCTCTGTTTCATATAGTATAATATGAATATCATCATATATAAATATTTTAAAATTAAGTTGTCATGACA
>NZ_LWMT01000155.1 GCF_001639265.1 Methanobrevibacter filiformis | reverse complement strand
TAAAATAGAATTTTATTAAATATTCATGTTTATTTTTATAATATTATTTATTATAATTCTATAAATGTAATTTTAAGTTAATTAACAAAATTTAAAAACTTAGATTTTTGAATTGTTGCACAGCCTTAAATATTTAAAAAAAAATTTGATTATTTAATATGAATTATGAAAAAGAATAAGTAAATTAATAAAATTTACTATCCTTTAACATTTTTATATGCATCATATGCTGCATATACTGCGAATATGAAAGAAACAGTACCTACATAAGGACTAACAGCAGCTGTTAGAGCTCCGAGTACTATAAAAATTACAAGAAATATGATTGCTTTTTTAACGCCTTCTCCACCATATAATTGTCCAAGTCCTGGAATTACTAATGATAAAATTGCTGCGAGTATAGGATTTGCCGTTTGTGTCAAAATTTTACCTCTTGTCATTTTATTTTTCAATGTTTTAGTATTCATGTTAATAAATACTATTTACATGTTTAATTATTATCTAAAAACCTCCTGTGAAAAAAAATTTTTAAATCTAAAATTAAAAAAAATAAGAGCATAACAATCTATACAATGATTTTTACACTTGCAATGATTAGTAAGAGTTTATTAGAGAGAATTAAATAGTAATATTTATTAATAATGGTCAGTAGATTAATTAATATGTTCAATAACCAATTAATCACTGACAATAATAATATAGTAAGCATACAACTTAACCTTTTCGATTATTATGACAATGAAACAAGTTTCAATGAATTAGTTAATCGTAAAATATATGAATATGATGATTTAGATCTTCAAAATGATGTAGTTATGGTTAGTCCACATCATTTTGAGTTTAATACTCGTAGATGTCCTAAATGTGGTAAATCTGCATTGATTAGAAAGAAATTTGTCTCTCGTAATATTGTTTTAAATCAAACAGGCGATAAAACATTTTATTTTAGGCAATATTATTGTAATAATTGTGGTAAATATCCTACAGTTAAGCTTGATAATGTATTTGAAAAATATAAGAAAACATCTAAGTCTTTAATAGATAATATACATTTTAAAGCACGTACAGGTAGAAAATCATTACGTAAAATGAGTAAAGACTTGAAAGTAGATGATATGTCATTATCTCATCAAACTGTTGCAAACATCTTAGATGTGGAAGAGGAAGAAGAATTAAGGTTTGATGTTGAAGAACTCA
>NZ_LWMT01000154.1 GCF_001639265.1 Methanobrevibacter filiformis | reverse complement strand
AATCAAATCATTAAGCTCAGTAGAACTAATATGACGCACCACTACTTCTTTAGAATCTTTACTCATATACCAATATTATATATTTTATACTATATAAATATTGTCAAAAAATAGGTATCGTACTATAGTGGTACTAATTTTTCAATAGTTAATTCTAATTTTACAAATAATAGTGCAAATGCTACTGCTAACAATGGTTCTTATACTCCTAGTAGTTATGGTGGTGCTATTTATAATACTGGAAGTGGATTTGTTATATCTCAGTCTATATTTATTAATAATAGTGCAATAAGTTATTCTAGGAATTATAGTGCTAATAGTTATGGTGGAGCTATTTATAATACTAAAGATTTAATTCTAAATGAATCAGTTTTCATAAATAATAGTGCAAATGCCACTACTGGAGCTACTTCTTCTGTTCGTAGTTATGGTGGAGCTATTTATAATGCGGCTACTAGTACTTCTATGTCAAGTGATTATCCTCTTCCTGAAATAAGAGTATATGGTACTCAAACTAGTAATGAAATCAGTGTAATAGGATCTAAATTCATAAATAATAGTGCAACTGATGGTGGTGCCATATATTCTTTAGGAGCTAGCGTAAGTATGGCTGATGATTATTATTATTCAGATATGTCTCCTATTGATGATGATTATAAAATTATTAGTAATTTTAATATTATAAATTCTATATTTGAAAATAACACAGCAAATAGTGGTGGTGCTATTTATAGAAGTGGTGTATTAAGTATTTATGTTGAATTTTACCGTACTGATGTTGCTATTGCACAGGCACTTGCTGATAATTATGATATTGGTGTTTATGCTAATTTTAATATTGAAAACTCTACATTTACAAATAACACAGGAAGATTTGATGGTGGAGCTATCTATAATACTGGTGGCTCATCATTTTCCTACTATGACTATAATGGTATCAATCAAAGCATTATAGAAGCAATATTTGGGGATATAAATTATGGAATGAATATAAAAAATTCTGTATTTACTAAAAATACTATAAATAATGCTAGTTCTTCTAATAATACTGGTGGTGCTATTTACAATAAAGACAATCTTAATCTAACTAATTCTAGTTTTATAGTACGATACCTATTTTTTGACAATATTTATATAGTATAAAATATATAATATTGGTATATGAGTAAAGATTCTAAAGAAGTAGTGGTGCGTCATATTAGTTCTACTGAGCTTAATGATTTGATT
>NZ_LWMT01000153.1 GCF_001639265.1 Methanobrevibacter filiformis | reverse complement strand
TCAGGATCACCAGTATTAGGCTCATCAGTAGTAACATTCACAATGTTTGTGATATTTCCTGTGCCAGTAACAAGAACAGTTAGGTTTAAGGTTACAGATTCACCAGTACTCAAATCACCAATATTCCAAACACCAGAAACATTATTATATGATCCTTTACTTGCATTAGCACTAACAAACTGCACTTTACTGTTATTAGTTAAATTTTCAATAACAAAAACACCAGTAGCATTAGTCAAACCATTATTAGTCACAGTAATAGTGTATAAAACATTATCACCAACACTTGCAACAGTAACATTCGCAACCTTAACAATACTCACATTAACAGTATCATTAACAATGACAGTCTCATTATCATCAGGATCACCAGTATTAGGCTCATCAGTAGTAACATTCACAACATTCAAAATACTACCATTACCAACAACAAGAACAGTGATATTCAAACTTACAGATTCACCAGTACTCAAATCACCAATATTCCAAACACCAGAAACATTATTATATGATCCTTTACTTGCACTAGCACTAACAAACTGCACTTTACTATTATTAGTTAAATTCTCAATAACAAAAACACCAGAAGCATTAGTCAAACCATTATTAGTCACAGTAATAGTGTACAAAACATTATCACCAACACTCACAACAGTAACATTCGCAACCTTAACAATACTCACATTAACAGTGCTATTTACAGTGACAGTTTCATTATCATCAGGATCACCAGTATTAGGCTCATTAGTAGTAACATTCACAACATTCAAAATACTACCATTACCAACAACAAGAACATTGATATTCAAACTTACAGATTCACCAGTGCCCAAATCACCAATATTCCAAATCCCAGAAACATTATTATATGATCCTTTACTTGCATTAGCACTAACAAACTGCACTTTACTGTTATTTGTTAAATTTTCAATAACAAAAACACCAGTAGCATTAGTCAAACCATTATTAGTCACAGTAATAGTGTACAAAACATTATCACCAACACTCACAACAGTAACATTCGCAACCTTAACAATACTCACATTAACAGTATCATTAACAATAACAGTCTCATTATCATCAGGATCACCAGTATTAGGCTCATTAGTAGTAACATTCACAATGTTTGTGATATTTCCTGTGCCAGTAACAAGAACAGTTAGGTTTAAGGTTACAGATTCACCAGTGCCCAAATCACCAATATTCCAAATCCCAGAAACATTATTATATATTCCTTTACTTGCATTAGCACTAACAAACTGCACTTTACTGTTATTAGTTAAATTCTCAATAACAAA
>NZ_LWMT01000152.1 GCF_001639265.1 Methanobrevibacter filiformis | reverse complement strand
AATATGCTGAATTGTGAAATATATAGATCAATACTGGAATCCATGTACAATCACCAGTGCAGAGGTAGACCACATCATGATGTTACTTTAATGTTTAAAATCATGTATTTACAGGCTAAATATAATTTATCTGATGAACAAGTGATTAAAGACATTAAAGACAGAGCATCGTTCATGTGGTTTTTAGATTATCCTGAAAAAATACCCTCAACATCATCATTAAGAAATTTTAGAGACAGAATGGGAGATACAGGCATTATTGACAATATTTGGTTCCAACATCAAAAACAATTATCTTTAAAAGGTTACAATATTAGTGAAGAGCTTTTAATTGATGCTAGCTTCCTTGATGCAGGTCAAGGAAGTTATTCTGCACCTCGTGGAGATGAAGCTAAAACAAGACGAAGTCGTGATGGAACTAGCACAATTAAAAATAACGAGCATCACTTTGGATATAAAATACACCAAGTTATCTGCTTAAAATTCAACTTAATAAGAACTTTCAAAATTACCACAGCATCCCTCCACGATTCACAAATAACCTTCAACTTCAATAAAAACCACATCATGTACGGAGATAAAGGCTACATTGGAGCATCATTTGACTGCTACCCTGCACACATGCTCCGTAAATCCAATGATACAATTATAAATATAAACCGTAAAAGAAGAAATTGGAGAATCAGTCGCAAAAGAGCACTCGTAGAAAGACCCTTTGCAACATTCCAAGAACACGGACAAGACTACACAAAACTAACAACAATAGAAAGAAACGAAGCAAAAATGCTCATCGCAACACTACTCTTCAACACAAAACAATTACTAACACTCCAAAAAATGAAAAATAAAACACCAACAAAAACAATAAAAGACACCTACGAAAACCTCTTCGATCCAACCGAAAATCTTCCAAAATTAATCAAAATTCGCGAATCAATAACCAACATGAAAAATAGGCGAAAATACAGAATTAAACTGAATAAAAACAAACATTATTCATTATTTATTAAAAATAGAAAGCAGAAAAAAACTAAAAAGACACTGAAACCCCAAAAATTTACTAAAAAAAGATTTAATAAAAAATTGGGTTATTCATTTAATTCATAAGTTAAAACTTATTAATAAACTTTCTGGTTGTCAACTTAATAATAATGATAAACCTAGCGAGAGCTATCTACAAAACCAACAAAAACCAACAAAAACATAAAATTAAACAAACTAAAAACAATAAGAACAACTAAAAACAATTCAACAAAACCAACAAAATATTAAAAAAAACTCACATAAAAACACAAAAAATAAAGAAAAAATCAATAAAATAGAACAAA
>NZ_LWMT01000151.1 GCF_001639265.1 Methanobrevibacter filiformis | reverse complement strand
AAACCCCACCAAGAAAAAATAGAACCAATTGTAGAAGAAGTTTCTGAAATAAGAAAAAAATAAAGAAGCAATGTTTAATTTAAGGCAATTCTATAGAATCGATTAAATCCTTAACTTAACAGCTGTGTATAAAAATTAAATTTGATATTTATATATGACGAACATAACATATAAAGAATTGTATTATAATCTCAAGATTAAATTTTTAGGAGTTGTGTGATAAACCATTATATGATTACCAAAACATTCCTAAGGTCATTATATAACTTCATAAGACTAGATTAAAAACTATTTCAAGTCTTATACACAAATCTTCAATTTTATTATAATTCAATTCTATCATCACCAACTATTTACCTTTTTAAATATTTTCAAGAGTTTAATTCTTTTTCTAATATTTCAACTAAATCATCTGTTGATTTCATAAACTCTTGAAAATCAACTAATGCTGTAATTCCATTTTCACTATCAGAATTTTCAGTTAAATCCATAAAATATTTAACTATATCTCCATATTGTAAACAAATCTTTTTTTTAATCGTATCATTCTTCCAAACTTCAATTTGTTCCGTTTTAAAATCTTCTCTTGTTATTTCTGTAACAAAAATACCATACATTATTTTTTTCCAAATTTTATGTGATAAGACCTCTTTTTTATATTCATAAGGAGTATAAAACTTTTTTCTTAATTCTACAATTTTTCCATAAGTTTTTGGGAAAGTTATATGAAATGTAGCCATATCCTCTTTAAAATATTTTAATATTAATAAAAGCATTCCTTATACCTAAAATGGTTTATTTTTGGAAGTAGCTTTTGATCAAACTTTTTTTAAAAGTTTGTTTCATATAAATAAAAATTTATTAAATGAATTATCCCTATAGTTATCATATTCTTCTAAGTCAGGATCATCATACATGAAGTTGAAAAGGTCTATACAGTGTGTTAATTTATTGATTAATTCTATTTTCTCAGTATATTTTAATTGCATTTGAATATTTTCTTTATTACGAAAATTAGTAATTAGTGATATTATTATTGATGATAAAAAAGCTATTAAACCTACAAATAGAGAAATTGCGTTCTCTACCTTAAAATTTGTGAATATTATTAGATCTAAGCAAATTAATCCTATAATTGGCAACCATAAAATAAGGTACAGCATATATAATGTGATAATGTTTATTTTTATAATCCCAATATTTGTAATAATAAAAGCAACTATAAAAATAATGAGTAGAATCAAAGTAAAAATGATCCATGAATTTGAAAAAAATTGTATAAAATACATTATGCTGCCTCTTAAATCTCTATTAAATCATTATTTTCATTGAAAAAATATTTATAAATATTTTGAAATATGAAAATATTTTTGTATTAATAACAATGAGGATTCGCATTTAATGTTTCTTTATTTGTTCTATTTTATTGATTTTTTCTTTATTTTTTGTGTTTTTATGTGAGTTTTTTTTAATATTTTGTTGGTTTTGTTGAATTGTTTTTAGTTGTTCTTATTGTTTTTGGTTTGTTTAATTTTATGT
>NZ_LWMT01000150.1 GCF_001639265.1 Methanobrevibacter filiformis | reverse complement strand
TAAAATAGAATTTTATTAAATATTAATGTTTATTTTTATAATATTATTTATTATAATTCTATAAATGTAATTTTAAGTTAATTAACAAAATTTAAAAACTTAGATTTTTGAATTGTTGCACAGCCTTATATATGATTCTTTTCATTTATATACTTATATCCTACAGTATTCAAGACTATATAAATACTTGAATATTTTAGTATTCAAGAGCATGATATTTCTTATTTTAACCAAAAAAATAGTTGAAGTACGATAACAATAATGTACAAATGGATAGAAGAAAATTCTTGTATAGCTGAAGAATTAAAGAAAGAGAAAAGAACAGTTATTGTTTTAAACATTTATTCATCCTATAAAGAGCTATATGAGTTAGTGATTAATTCCTCAATCCCTTTTAAAATTATATCAGCATCTTTTTTACTCTTTTTAGATAGTTTAAGAAGATATTTTTTAACAGATGACCTTAAGGTGAGAAATTCTCATCTTTTATTAAATATATAAACATTATATTCATGAAACATGTCAAATAGCTATTTAAACAAAACACTAAAGATAAACAAAAAACAACAAATTAAATTGCAATTTCTATTTTATCATAATTTACAATAGGAATTTTACTGTTTTTTAATCCTTGTTTAAAACTCAATAATCCTTCTTTTTCTAGATTATTTAGTTTTTTCTGAACATTACTAATATCTTTGTTTGTTAATTTAGCCAGCTCACTAATAGATTTAGGGTCATTATTTTTAATTAATTTTATTAAGTCTAAATCTATAGATCCTAAGCTTACATTTTCTAGAAACACTGTTTTTCCTTCTTCTAGTTCTTCTTCAGGATTATTAATGAAATATTCCCAGTCTTCTATGTCTGAATATAATAGCATGTTTTCGTCATCTTTTTTGAACAATTTTTTTAGATTGTTTATAGTTCCATATGTTTTTTCCAGTTCTTGTATTTTATTTTTCCCTTTTATTTTTCTAATCATTGTTATAGGTATCATAATAACTCTTCCATTAGTTTTTCTTTATTTACTTCATTATTCAATTTAATATGTTCTATTACTATGTCTAGGCACATCATCCATGTTATTTATATTTATTTTGTTATGTTTTCCTTTTAATGAAAAATGAATATGTGGAAATCCGTGAAAATTATCTACTCTAACATTGTCAGGCATAATCGTTATTGCCCAACCTCTTTGACTTTTTTTACGATAAATTGAGTATTATCCTATCGTTATTAAAGCAGTATCATTCACTTTCATATATGGTAATATATAACCAATATAATATAAAAGTTTTGGTTAATTTCAATAAGCTTTAAAATATATTTAATAAAATATTACCAAGACACTAATTAGATTATAGAGAATACAACCATCAGAAAAATAAAAAACTAATAGCTATTTTTTCTGTAAAAAATAATTTTTGAAATGAAAAAACCCCAACTAAATCACAGCTGTTAAGTTAAGGATTTTTCATGTTAGATATGTAGTGTGTAATGTTGTGATGTTTTTTGTTTATATTCTTATTTTTCTTTTAGCATGTTTTTTATTCTTGATATTGTTAGTCTTGTGTGTC
>NZ_LWMT01000149.1 GCF_001639265.1 Methanobrevibacter filiformis | reverse complement strand
AATAGATATTCAATGAAAAACATAGACAACAAATAAAAAAAACTACAAAAAATAATTTACAATCTAACCACAACTAAGAAAATTCACTGTCATCCATCAACTGAAAAATTAATTATTGCACAGCCAATATAAGTTTATCTAACTTTAACTCTGATACTAATTTACCACTATGATAATAATGAAATGGTGCATCTATATGGGTTCCACTATGTAATCCTGCTTTTATTTCATAAAGAGTATAATCTTCATTATTAAAGGTATCTTCATTATTAGGAGTATCTTTGTTATTAGGGATAATATTTTTTAAGTTAAATTCAGGATCTCCTGGAAAAACAGGAATAGTATTTCTTAAATTATGTGTTAAGTCTATATATGACATATTTAAATCTATTATAACTAATTGTATTTAATTTTTTAATAGTTATTTGTTTCATTAATTAGGAATTTTATATGCTTTTCATTACCATAAAGTATTTATATAACCTTAAACTCACTATGATATGCAATTAATTTTTTTAAGTTAATTAAATAGTTGGCTTAATTTGAATATCTATAATTAATTTTTAAATAATGTTTGATAATAATTTTAAGCTATTTTATGGTTATTAATTAAATTTTTAAGATAATTAGATTTGATTGTAGTATTTAATAATGTATTAATACTAACATAAAGGACATAGCTATTGTATTATTATCTCATTTTTTGTTTAAATTAAATATAGGTCTAATTTCATTAAAATTTCTATTTTAATGTAAATTTAAATATATATTATTTTTAGAATTTTTCATATTAAGTATAATTAAAATTTTTCATATTAAAATAAAAATAGAATAAAAATTTTTTAATTAAAAGTGATTTTTATGGCACAAGGACAACAAGTTATCGTTTTACCAGAAGGTACTAATAGAATTCTCGGAAGAGATGCACAAAGAAATAACATTTTAGCAGGTAAAATTTTAGCTGAAACTGTAAGAACTACTCTTGGTCCAAAAGGAATGGACAAGATGTTAGTGGATGGACTTGGTGATATTGTCGTAACAAACGACGGTGTTACTATTCTTAAAGAAATGGATATTGAACATCCTGCTGCTAAAATGTTAGTAGAAGTAGCAAAAACACAAGAAGATGAAGTAGGGGACGGTACAACCACTGCAGTTATAATAGCTGGAGAGTTACTTAAAAAATCCGAATCATTACTTGATATGGATATACACCCAACAATTGTAGCTTTAGGTTACAGACAAGCAGCTGAAAAAGCACAAGAAATCTTAAATGATATATCTATTGATGATGTAGGTCCTGAAATTTTATTAAACGTAGCTATGACTGCTATGACTGGAAAAGGAACTGAAAAAGCACGTGAACCATTAGCTAAATTAGTAGTTGATGCTGTTACACAAGTAGCAGAAGATGGTGAAGTAGACACAGATCATATTAAAATTGAGAAAAAAGATGGTGCTGTTGTAGAGGACTCTACCTTAATTCAAGGTGTTATAATTGATAAAGAAAGAGTTCATCCTGGAATGCCTGAGAACTTAGAAGATGCTAAAATTGCTTTATTAAACTCTCCTCTAGAAGTTAAAGAAACTGAAGTAGATGCTGAAATTAGAATCACTGATCCTGCTCAAATGCAAGCATTTATTGAACAAGAAGAACAAATGGTCAGAGGCATGGTTGATAAAATAGCTGACTCTGGTGCTACTGTTTTATTTGCTCAAAAAGGTATTGATGATCTTGCACAACATTATTTAGCTAAAGCAGGAATACTTGCAGTTAGAAGAGTTAAAAAATCAGATATTGAGAAATTAGCTAAAGCAACTGGTGCTACTGTTATTTCTAACTTAGATGATTTATCTACTGACGATTTAGGACATGCTGGAAGCGTTGCAGAGAAAAAAATCTCTGGCGAAGAAATGATCTTTGTTGAAAACGCTAAAGAAGCAAAATCTGTAACATTACTCGTTAGAGGAAGCACAAAACATGTTGTAGATGAAATTGAAAGAGCAATTGAAGACGCAATTGGTGTTGTAGCTGCAACTGTTGAAGATGGTAAAGTTGTTGCTGGTGGAGGAGCTCCTGAAATAGCTATTGCTAAAAAATTAAAAGACTTCGCTGAATCCATTAGTGGAAGAGAACAATTAGCAGTAACTGCATTTGCAGAAGCTTTAGAAGTCGTTCCTAAAACCTTAGCTGAAAACGCAGGACTTGACAGTATTGATTCATTAGTAGACTTAAGAGCTGCACATGAAACTTCAAATTACATGGGTCTTGATGTATTTACAGGAAAAGTAAAAGATATGAAAGAAGCTGGTGTAATTGAACCTAAACGTGTTAAAAAACAAGCTATTCAATCTGCTTCCGAATCAGCTGAAATGATTTTAAGAATAGATGATGTTATCGCATCTACAAGCACTCCTGCTCCTGATATGGGCGGAATGGACCCAGCAGCTATGGGCGGAATGCCTCCAATGATGTAAATTTAGCTATTTTATCTTAAAGATTTAAATATTTATTTTAAATCTTTTATTTTTTTACTTTTTTAAATAATTTCATTGATATTTTTATAGATATTTTAATCAATATAATACTATTTTTTAAATTAATATTTATACACTGATTTCGCAAAATAGAAAATTTTGTAAAATCTCCCATAAGTACCTAAATCAGTTTTTATGGCTTTAAAATCCATTCTAATCTATAAAACCGATTTAACTTCATATAATAAGATTTTGCAAAATTTTTTATTTTTTCGAAATCAGTGTTAAATTAATATTTATCTTAATAAATAAATACTACTAATAACAGAAATTTAATATTTACTAAAAATAATGATTAAGAAAAAATGGGGAAATTTAATGACTATAAAAAAAAATAAAATGAATACTAAACTAATCCATGGAGGAATTTCTGAAGATCCTGCAACTGGGGCTCTAAGTATTCCTATTTATCAATCAGCAACTTTTAAACAAATAGAACTTGGAAAAACCACAGCAGGATATGAATATGGGAGATCTGGGAATCCTACAAGAGATGCACTTGAATCTTTAATTGCAGATCTTGAAAATGGAAGTGATGGATTTGCATTTGCATCAGGACTTGCAGCTATTACAACGGTTTTATTTTTATTTAAAAGTGGAGATAGAATATTAATCTCTCAGAATGTCTATGGTGGAACATTCAGAATTTTAGATGAGATATTCAATAATTTTGACTTAGAATATGAGATTATTGATACAGAAAATCTTGAGAAGTATGAAAATGTATTAAAAAATGATGAAAATATTAGGGGAATAATTATAGAATCTCCTACAAATCCTTTACTAACAGTAACAGATTTAAATGAAATATCAAAAATATCTAAAAAATATAATGTTTTAACAATAGTAGACAACACCTTTATGACTCCATACCTCCAAAAACCACTTGATTTAGGTGCAGATATTGTAGTACACAGTGGAACTAAATATCTTGGTGGACACAGTGATGTAGTAAGTGGACTTCTAGTTGTAAATGATAAAAAATTAGCTGAAAAATTGAGATTCTTACAAAATTCTACAGGTGGAATATTAGAACCATTTGACAGTTGGCTTTTAATTAGGGGTATTAAAACTCTTTCTGTTAGAATGGATCGTCACATAGAAAATGCGAAATATATTGCAAATGTTTTAAAAAATTCAGAAGCAGTAAATGAAATATATTTCCCAGGGGATGTTGATTTTAAAGGTTATCAAATACAAAAAAAACAAGCTAAAGGACCAGGGGGTATGATTTCATTTACCCTAAAAGAAGATTATAATATCAATGAATTTTTCAAAAATTTAAAAATAATTACACTTGCAGAAAGCTTAGGTGGTGTAGAATCTCTTGTTTCTCATCCAGTAACTATGACTCATGCATGTATTCCAAAAAATATACTAGAAAAAATTGGGATAGGCGAAAATCTAATTAGACTATCTGTAGGAATAGAAGACAAGGAAGATTTAGTTGAAGACTTATTAACTGCAATAAAAAAATCTAAAAATAAAATCAAATAATAATTCATTAAAAAAATTAGCTAAATCATTCAACATTTAATTTTTCAGCCAATAATTTTTTAAAATATTCTAAACTTTTTATTGTATAAAATTTTTATACTATTAATTCCATACATTTTATCATGTTACAAAAACTCTTCAGTTCAAAAACTAGAGTAGACATTCTAACTTTTCACTAAATAGGTTGTGCAACGATTATTTTTTGTAAAAATAGATATCTAATTAAAATAAATTAAAATATTTGTAAGTCATTAATACATATTTTTTTATAAAAAAAAATAAATGTTTAAAATAGTTATAATTAATAAATAACTCATATTAATTAGTTAAATCGAATTAAAAATAGTTTAAATGATAATAAAAATTAAATGTTTAAAAATAACTATGTTTAGTAAATAGCTGTTAATATTAATTAAAATAGAATTTTATTAAATATTCATGTTTATTTTTATAATATTATTTATTATAATTCTATAAATGTAATTTTAAGTTAATTAACAAAATTTAAAAACTTAGATTTTTGAATTGTTGCACAGCCTTTTTAATTTAATTAAATATGAAACTGTAATTTTATATGATAATTTAGGAAAAGCATATGATATAATAGATATGTTGAAACAGACAATATTACTTATTGACAAAACAGTTTACATTCTCATTAAATAATACTATTTTCTAAAAACATAAATAATTTATATTATAAATTTAATAATTATTAATAAGTTATATTATAAATTTGAAAAAAGATTGGGGAGGGAATATTAAGTATGGAAAATAATATTAATGGAAAATCTTTTAAATCCTCAAAACATGAAAAATTCAAAAAAATAATGTTAGGTAAACAAACATTTGAATTTTTAATAGAAAATGATTTTCTGTATATTGATAAAACAAGAGAGATATATAATCTTATCAATAATGAAAATACAGTTTTTTTATCAAGACCAAGAAGATTCGGAAAATCTTTACTTGTCAGCATCTTAGAAAATCTATTTTTAGGTAACAAAAAATCATTTGAAGGTCTTTACATTCATGACTATTGGGATTGGAGTGTAAACTATCCAGTACTACATTTAGATATGAGTACACTTTCAAATAAAACTAATGAATGGCTAGAATTAACACTTGCAGATTATATTAATGAATTTGCTCGAGATCATGATATTGAACTAAATGAAAAACTACCTGCAGATTATAATTTTGCTGTTTTAATTAAAAAATTACATGAAACTGCTGGTAAAAAGATTGTTGTTCTCATTGATGAGTATGATGCTCCTATACTTGATAACATCGATGATGAAGATTTAGCTGATGCTAATCGCAAAACACTTCAAAATTTTTACATGACACTGAAAAACTCAGATAAATACATTGAGTTTATATTCATAACTGGAATTAGCAAATTCATACACACTTCAATCTTCTCTAAACTAAACAACCCAAGGGACATTACATTATCTGAAGAGTATTCTACTATATGTGGCATAACTCATGTGGAACTAGAAAGCTACTGCTCACATTACATTCAATCTTTAGCTGATAAGGAAAATATGAAATATGAGGAGGTTTTATATGAAATTAATCATTGGTATGATGGCTACAGTTTTGATGGTGAAAAAAGAGTTTTTAACCCTTATTCCACTTTGTCTGCACTGAAAATTGGGGAATTTTCTCATTATTGGTTTGGAACAGGGACTCCTCATTTTTTAATAGATATCTTAAAAAATCGAAAAGAAGATATTGACTTTGAGAATATGATTATAACTGAGACAGATTTAAATGAAATCGATCCTATGAATATTGAAGATTTGCCCTTACTCTTTCAAGGAGGATATCTAACAATTGACAATAAATTTAAAAACGAAATGCATGAAACAGAATACTCTCTTAAAATACCTAATTTTGAAGTAGAACAAGCCTATAAAAACAACCTAACAAAATTCTATTTAAATGAAATTAAAGAAGATGTTATTGATTCACAGATAGAATTATGGGAATATATTAAAAAAGGGGATTGTGAAAGCTTATCTAATTATTTAGAAATCCAATTTGGGGAAATTCCATATTATCTTAACCTAACTACTAAAAGAGAAAGATGGAAAATCAAACAAACCGTATTTATAACATTGCTTAAAAATTTGGGGTTCAAAATTAAAAGTGAAGAACCAATTAATCAAGGTAGAATTGATGCAATTTTTAGAGACAAGAATCTAATAGTCATTACAGAGGTTAAATACACTCAAGATGAGAGAAAAACATTAGATACAATTGTTGATAATGCATTAAATCAAATACACTCAAAACAATATTACAGACTTTATAAAAATAAAAAATATGAAGTAATTTTACTAGCAATAGGATTTAAAGACACGAAAATAAATAAAAAGGACATCATAACCGAAGTAAAATGTAAAATAGAAAAATTAAATCATTAATAATCATTAATAATAATATGTACAAATTTAATTGACTTTTTAAAAAGGAAATATCATATAATTTATAAATTATTTTAATTATTTTTTCAATATCTAAAAAAATAGCTAAACTTATATTTTTACATATTTTTACTTTATTGTAGCAATTGGCTTTGAATCATTTTTAATACCAATTAATTAATGTTCTAATATAAAATCAATATTTCCTCTAAAATGAATTTCATCTCCAATACTTAGGTTATTATTTTTAATTGTTCCTTTTTCAAGTTCTATAACGTATTTAGCAGGATATTTTGGTTGGTATGTTTTCCATGGTTTAATACTTATCATATCATAAATAACATCGTTTTCATCTATAAAAAGAATATCTATTGGTATTAGCATGAAAAACATGTGTATTGCTGATGTGAAAGATGTTTTACTTTTAGGAATCTTGAAAACAAGTCCTTTTTCCACAGTATTTTTAAACATTAGTCCCTTTAATCTTGAATAATAGCTATCCATTATTTTAACAGGGTATTCAAGCTTATTTGGACCATATTCATTTTTTCTTATTATTAAATCCATATTAAATCAGCTATTTTTTATTTCATTTATACAACATGCGACTAGTTACTTTTAAATAGCTTATTAAATATATAACTTTTGAGAATTGTATAATGTAATAGTATAAATTTTGACTTAAATTGTAACATAGGAATTTTTCAAAATCTTAGGGTTTATCTGTTTATTTTTAAATTAAAACATTAGGAATCATTTTTAGATAATAAAAATTAATCATTGTTACATTATAGTACTATTAATTTCCAAAGTAATTTATACTATAAACATATAATAGAAAGTGTATTGTTTAATCAAAATTTTATTAATTAATCAAGGTTTTTTATTAACTTTGATTAAAGAAAATGTTATGATTTTCAAACTAAACATTATTAACTAATAGTTATTTAATACAGTTTAATAAAATTTTTGAGAGGGTAATTATGAGAAATATCATTGTTGAAAATCTTAATCAAAATCCAATTGAAGAAATTGACGTAGAAATTGTAGAAAGAAAAGGAATTGGGCATCCTGATAGTATAAGTGATGGAATAGCTGAATCTGTTAGTAGAGCTCTTTGCGAATTATATATGGACAAATTAGGTGGAGTTCTTCACCACAATACTGATGAAGTTCAAATCACTGCAGGGGAATCTGACCCTATTTTCGGGGGAGGAGAAGTAATTAAACCTATTGACTTCCTTTTAACTGGTAGAGGAGTTTCTGAATATGATGGAGTCAAGTTAGCTGTTGATCGTGTAGCTATTGAAGCCGCAAAAAACTATCTTGACGAAAATATAATAAATTTAAACACAGAAACTGATGCTGTTGTAGAATGTAAGATTGGGCATGGTTCTGGAGATTTGGTTGATGTGTTTAAAAGAGAAGGAGCACCATCTTCAAATGATACTTCCTTTGGAGTTAGCTATGCTCCATATTCTGAAACTGAAAACATAGTTTTAGCTACAGAAGAATTATTAAACTCAAAATCATTTAAAAAACAATTCCCTGGTGTTGGAGAAGATATTAAAGTAATGGGACTTCGTGAAGCAGATAATATTACTTTAACTATTGGTTGTGCTATGGTTTCACAACATTTAGCAGATAAAGATGAATATATAGCTATTCGTGATGAAGTAAAACAGCAAGCAGTAGACATTGCAACTAAAAACACTGATAGAAATGTTGAAGTATTCGTAAATACTGCAGACAATGATAATGCAAAAGGTGAAGAAGGATACTACTTAACTGTAACAGGAACTTCAGCAGAAATGGGAGATGATGGTTCAGTAGGTAGAGGAAACAGAGCAAATGGTTTGATTACTCCTTGCAGACCTATGTCTATGGAAGCAACCTCTGGTAAGAATCCTATCAACCACGTAGGTAAAATTTACAATGTACTTTCCTATGAAATAGCTAAAGACATTGCAAACTCAATTGAAGGAGTTAAACAAGTTAATATAATGATTTTAAGCCAAATAGGTCAACCAATCGATGATCCAAAAGCAGCAACTTCTCAAGTAATCCTTGAAGATGGCTACAAATTAGATGATGTATCTAAAAAAGTTGAAAGTATTGTTGATGGATGGTTGGAAAACATATCAACTGTAACAGAAAATATAATTAGTGGTAAAGCTAGAACATTCTAGGGTTTACGTATCATAAAATTATAGTTTATGATAAGATCTATTATTTTTATCATAGCTATTTTTAATTATTTTAATACTAATTTTTTATCTATTTTTTAGTTCTTTATTTTCAATCATTATTTGAGTTTAATTAATAATATTAATATTTTCATTACTATTTTTATTACTATTAAAAAGAATATATAAAATAATGGCATGAATGTAGATAGCTTAGATGATAGGTATTTTGAGGTTTGATGGTAAAATCATCAAATATCTTAATAATTAAGCTATTTTAAGCTATATTCATGAGTTTTATTATTTATTCTATTATTTACTAATTTTAATTCATTTTTAATATTAATTGTCTTTTACAAATCCATAGTTATTATCAATGTATGGTTCATTTTCATCTTCAGATAGTTTGTATATTGATCCAAGAATTCTATATTGGAAGATAATTATATATGTGTTAACTAAGAATGTTTGGATTATTGTGCCTATAATTCCAAATAAAACAAAAATAAGAGAGAATATTACTGTAATAACGAAAGCTATTATGCCTGACACAATTAAATAACCAATATATCTACCCCATCCAATTTTCCTAATGTCCTTAAGTATTTCTCTTATTTTGAATGCTTGACCTATGGAATCATATTTAGTTAGTCTACATACAGCTATTGTTGCTATGAGTGATGTTATAATAAATAATATTACTCCAATAAGTAATGTAACTCCAAAACCAACAATAAAATTTATTAATAAATCTTGAGGCACGTAATTTGCATATTGGGCACCATATTTCATTATAGCTGGTAGAATTTTAACTAAAGATCCATATAATGAAATAATCCCTATTATTGCTGTTATGATTGTTGGGATTAGATAATATACAATAGCAACAAATGTACCTTTAATTCCTAATATGATATTTTCTACTACTTTAAGGGGAGGTAACTCACTAATATTATTAATGGTATCTCGCAAGATACTTAAAACATAACCTTCCAATAATAAAGCAAATATTAAGGCAGTAATTGTTGCAATAATAAATATAATCCATTCAGCACTTAGAAAAGATGGAGATAAAGGAATAACTCCTAATTTACTAAGAATATTTGGAGTGTCTGCTATTAGATATATAATTCCAATTATCACGAAAATATTCCAATTTTTAAGTGGATAATCAAATCCATCTCTTAATATCTCTTTTAAACTCATTTTAGACACTTTTATAATTTGTATAATTTATTATAGTTAATAATTTATTTTTTATCTTCTTTTTTTAGCTATCTTATAGATTGAACCATAAATCCTAGGTATAAATAGGGTAATAAATGATCCAATAATAAACATACGCAATAAAGAGCCTATAAAACCACCTAAATTAAATATAAGTCCTATACTTTCAATAACAACTATTAATATTCCTAAAACAATAAGGTAGATAGTATACTTTACCCATCCAATCTTAGCTATATCATTAAGTATTTCTTTTATTTGAATTGCTGATTTTATTGAATCATATTTAGCTAATCTACATTTAGCTATTATTAAAAAATAAGTACTTATAAGTAATATAATTCCCATAATTATAAATACTAATATAAGATTTACTATTAATACTGGAGAGATGTGATTAATATAGTTAGCACCATATTGGGCATTGTATGACATAATCTCTCCAATCACACCAAATAAGTCCAGATATATTGATATTGCACTTATTATAATTAGTGGTATAATGTAGTATACAATATTTACAACTATACTTTTAATTCCAGTTTTCATATTTTCTATTGGATTAATAAAAATAGGATCATTAGAATTATTTATAGTATCTTTTATAATACTAATTCCATAACCTTCAAGGATTATTGTAGTTACTATGGAGATAATTATAGTAATAACTACACTGATAATCTCAGTTACACTCTGTGTTCCTATTGTTAATATGCTTAAAAGAAAAAAACTGTATCCTGCAGACAGTAGTGATAGCATTCCAACCATTAGGAAAAGTTGCCAATTTTTAAAAGGATATTTAAATCCATCAGTTATAATACGACTTAACATATAAACACGTTCAATGATAATTTAATTTAATAATTAATTTTAGTATTGGATGATTTAGTTTAATTAACAATATTAATTTATTCTTATTTTATAGTTTTGTTTTATAGTTTTAAATAACTTGTATTAATTTTTTAATAATTAATTCAATAAATAATAATGTTTTTTCAGAGGAGGATAAGGTTCTATAATTATTTAATCATTAAAATAAGGATAAATATTTAATTTAATGAAATTAATACTATTTAATCATATTTAATCACTATATAATCATGGAACACTTTCTTTGGTTTTTAATCATTACTTCTATTATTTATCTATTATTTTTTATTATTAATTGGTATAATCAATTTTATAAAAAATGTTTA
The DNA here is from genome assembly GCF_001639265.1 of Methanobrevibacter filiformis. Lineage (GTDB taxonomy): Archaea > Methanobacteriota > Methanobacteria > Methanobacteriales > Methanobacteriaceae > Methanacia > Methanacia filiformis. The sequence continues at coordinate 11,347 of NZ_LWMT01000149.1, read as the reverse complement.
CACTCTTCAATAAATCGTTTAGCATTATATAAATCTTTTTTAGCTTTATTTTTTGTTGCATTATATGAATAATCATAATCTGCTTTTTCCCTATCTTTTTCAAGACTGTTAAAAAATTTTCCTATTTCTTTATTAAAATTATCATTAATAATATATTCTAAACCAAATTCACGGATAGTACCACTATGTGTTTTAGCGAATATTCCTTTTTTAATTAGTAATGCATTGGCTGCATGGAAAACAGCATAGTATGATCTGTTAATTGAGTCTGCGTAAAATTTATTGTTAAAATTTAATTCAGATACTTTTAAAAGTTCTATAGACTTTTCGAATGCTTTACTCACTTTTTTATCCAATCAAAACACCATCTTTTGCAATGTTCATATAAAAAGGGAAGTCTGAATGTGTTTGATAGTGTTCGTTGTGTATTATTTGCACAGAAAGATCTTCTCCAGTTTCAAGAAGTATATCAAAAGTTTTACTATAAATATCATCTTCAATTTTTAGATCATCGTCAATCTCAGAGGTTATAATGAGAATATCAATATCCGAATCATTTTTATCTTCGTTTCGTGCAACAGATCCATATAATATTATTTTTTCTATTTCAGGATGATTTAAAGAGCTTGCAAAATCAATAGCTAATTTTTTTCTATTCATTTTAAATCCTCATTTGGTTTATTAACAATTAAGTTAATACAATTTATTTAATTTATATGTAGTTGCTTATTATTAATATTTTACATGAGCAGACAAGAGATTTATTATTAATTAATTTAATTAATTTATCTGCTAAATATTCTATTAATTCCTATTAATTCTTATTTTTAATTCTATGTTTATTTTTATTATTTTTAATTTTTTTCTTCCATTGCATCATAAACCTATCATCATAGCTTTTTGCTATGTCTTCGTATTGATTCCATACTCCAATAGCTGTTGATGAGATAACATTATTTTCTCCACTGAATTTAGTGAAGATATGAATCATTTCTCTACTGTCTCCTACTATCATCTTTGCAAAAGGCAATGAAAATTTAAACACATCTGCTTTTGTTGATTTAAGTTCATTTATGATGTTTATTTGATGATTATCTACAAAACAATATGGGGAAGCCATTATATTTATCTCAACTCCTTTTTTAACTGCTTTATTTATTTTTTCTTTTAATTTTTCTCCTTCTTCTTTAAACATAAATCCCATTCTTATGTTTACTGATTTTTTTGCTCTTGATATTATTTCTAGTTCTTTTTTAATTATTTTTGAGTCTCCATGTATTAACCATACTGGAGCTGGTGCTTTTGATAGTTGGTCTTCGTATATTTCGTTTAATTCAATTTCACTTTCTTCAAGTTCATTTATAATCTTGTTTTTTCTTAGTTTAAATACTTCTTTTGGAGGTATTACTTGATAGTTTATTGGTCTGCCTGGACTTTGCTCAATAAATCCTTTTTGAACAAGGGATCTCAGAATATCATAAATTCTTGATCTCGGAACATTTGCTTTTTCACTAATTTCTGTTGCTGTTCCTGTTATTATATAATTTAATGCTAAATAGCTATTTGACTCATATTCATTAAGTCCAAATATTTTAAGTGATTTTAATATTTTATTTTCCATAGTTAATCCTTCATATTTCTTTAATATTATATTGTTTTTCCCTATTTATAAAATTTGTCTTATTTTCACTTAACTAGTTACAAAATATTTATATGTCCTTCAAGACAACTTAGTTACTGTAGAATTAAAATGAATTAGTTTAAGAAATTTGAAAAATCTAAGGTTTTTAGAAATCAGTGTTATATATTGGAGGAATTAAATATGAGTAATGACTTAGACATGTTTTGTTATCAGTGTAGTCAAGCAGCGAACGGTAGTGGATGTACAATCACAGGAACATGTGGTAAACAACCAACAATAGCTAAACTTCAAGATAACTTAACCTATATTGTTCGTGGAATAAGTGCATATAATCACCATTTAAATCAATTAGGAGTCAGTGACCCAGAAATTGACGAATTTTTAACAAATGGAACTTACACAACTTTAACCAATGTTAATTTTGATTTAGAAAATTTAGTTGAACTCGCTCTTGAAGGAGGAAGAATCAACTTAAAAGCAATGGAACTACTTAAAAAAGCTCACATTGAAAATTACGGCGAACCAACTCCAGAGACAGTTGAAGTTGGAGCAAAAGAAGGTCCAGGAATACTTGTTACAGGACACGATTTAAAATCTCTTGAAGAACTTTTAAAACAAACAGAAGGAAAAGGAATCAATGTATATACTCACAGTGAAATGTTACCAGCTCATGGATACCCAGAACTTAAAAAATATGATCATTTAGTAGGTCAATTAGGTGGACCATGGTTTGATCAGAGGAAAATATTCTCAGATTATAATGTAGCTATTTTAGCAAATTCTAACTGTGTACTTATTCCAAATGACGAATATAAAGACAGAATATTCACATCCGCTCCAGCTAAATTACCTGGAGTAATTCAGATTAAAGATAATAATTTCGCCCCGATTATTGAAAAAGCTATTGAATTAGGTAGTATCTCAGAAGAAAAAGATAAAAAAACATTAACAACAGGTTTTGGAGCATCAACAATATTAGATCTTGCAGGTAAAATCAAAGAGTTAGTTGAAGCTGGAAAAATCAAAAGATTTTTCTTAGTTGGAGGATGTGACTCTCCACTTAAAGGAACACAGTATTTCAGAGAATTCGTTGAAAAATTACCAAATGACACAATTGTTCTAACTCTTGCATGTGGAAAATACAGATTCAATGACCTTGATTTAGGGAATATTGAAGGAATACCAAGATTATTAGATTTAGGTCAATGTAATGATGCAATCGTAGCAGTGGATATAGCTGTTGCATTATGTGGATTATTTGATGTAGAATTAAATGAATTACCATTGACAATTGTATGTAGCTGGATGGAGCAAAAAGCAGTAGCTATTTTATGGAGCCTTTTATACTTAGGCAAAACAGATATAATTCTCGGACCAGTATTACCTGCATGGGCAAATGATGATATAACTAATTATTTAGTAGAAAATTTCAACTTAACTCCTGCAGGAAATCCTGAAGAAGACATTAAAAGAATTTTAGGATAATTATTCCTAATTATTCTTAGTTATTCCTAATTATTATTAATTATTCCTAACTATTCTTTAATAATTACATGAGGTGATAATTTGCCAAATGACTTAATTTCAAAAACAATAGTTATAAATGAACTAATTGATTATCAAAAGGGCTCTGTTGTAAGTCGTGAAATCATTAAAAAAGAAGCAGGAACAGTAACCATATTTGCTTTTGATAAAGGAGAAGGATTAAGTACTCACAGTGCACCATATGATGCTATAGTTCAAATAATCGAAGGTAAGGCTAAAATAACTATTGATTCCAAGGACAACTTCTTAGAAGCTGGAGAGATGATTATTATGCCTGCAAATATCTCCCATGGTTTAATAGCTATTGAAGAATTTAAGATGATTTTAACTATGTTGAAATCTAAAAAATAGATATCTAAAATTAGCTATTTATTTCTATTTATTTTTTTGATATTAATTTTAGATAATATTTAATATATTCTTATTATACCTTCTTTATTATTGAAATCTTTGTCAAATGATACTATTTCTTTTATTTCTAAGTCTTCCATCAGAGCTATGTATGCACAATCAAAAAAAGATAATCTATCCTTATATTTCATGACTTTTTTAAAGCTTTCATCATATATGTAGCTGTCTTCTACAATTTCAAATTTTTTATTCATGTATTCATACACTGTTTTTGTTAATTCTTTATTTACTTTTAGTTTTATGTTTAAAACAGTTACAACTTCTGTAATTACTAAATTAGATATTATTTTTTCTTCATTTTTTATACTTTCCATCAATTCTACAGCTCGCTCATGAAAGCTTACTTTATCAACAAAAAAGTTAATAATGAAACTTGCATCTAAGAATATCATTTTATAACCATTCCTTATCTGAACGTACTTCTTTTATAGCTTTCAATGTATCAAATGGTTTATCTATTTTAATTATTCCTGCCATTTCCATAAGTTCGTCGGGATCAGGGTTATATGTGTCTTTATTACGTATTAAATGTTCTGGTATTTTCATTGAGGGTTTATTTTTATTCTCATCTTTTATTCCTTTTATAATATATTCATTTATTAGCTTGTTTTGGGTTATTTCTTTATCAATAGCTATTTTTTTCAGTTTTTTCATTATATTTTTTTCAATTACTATTGAGGTTTTCATTTTTTCGTTTGCTACTTTCATAAATAATATGCTTCCTGTTAAAATTGTATAGTTAGTATATTCTTCTTGGCACTTTTATATTTTTCCTCTTTTGCATTTTTAAATTTTAAAATCCTGATCTTATCAAACTATATTATTCCCAGAAAAATTTTATTTTTTACTCAAATAAAAGATTTTAATAGACTTTAAACTTATCAACCTACTTATTATTTATTAAATTCATATTAAAATTTTAAGCTTACAAAAGAAGATGTATGGGTAAAAATAACAAGATCAATAATGCCAAAATGTAAAAATATAACACTCTATTATAAATACTATTAATTTAAAATTTAGAAATATATTAATAATTTTATTTTAATTTAAATTTACTCAAATGAATTTTTAATGATTTATTTTTAATTATTTTTATAAAAATTATGTTAATGTGATTTAATGAGAAGCGATAATATAAAAAAAGGCTTTGAACGAGCACCTCACAGATCTCTACTTAGAGCATGTGGTGTAGGGGATAATGATTTTGATAAACCTTTTGTTGCAATAGCTAATAGTTTTACTGATATTGTTCCAGGTCATATTCACCTTAGAAAAATAGCTGAAAGTGTGAAAGAAGGTATTAGGGAAGCTGGAGGTATTCCTTTTGAATTTAATACAATGGCTATTTGTGATGGATTATCCATGAATCATGATGGTATGAGATACTCTCTTCCTTCAAGGGAGATAATAGCTAATACTGTTGAAAGTGTAGTAATGGGACATAGTTTAGATGGTATTGTACTTATTCCAACATGTGATAAGATTGTTCCAGGAATGTTAATGGCGGCAGCAAGATTAGATCTTCCAGCGATAACTGTTACAGGTGGACCAATGATGCCTGGAAACTTTAAAGGCAAAAATGTAGATTTTATTGATGTTTATGAAGGAGTCGGGGCTGTATCTTCTGGTAAAATGACAGAAGAGGATTTAAATCAGCTTGAAAGATGTGCTTGTCCTGGTCCTGGTTCATGTGCAGGTTTATTCACAGCAAATACTATGGCATGTATAACTGAAAGCTTAGGAATGAGTCTTCCAGGATGTGCAACTACTCATGCAGTAGATGAAAAGAAATTAGAGATTGCAAAAGAATCAGGTAAAACAATAATTGACATGATTGCGACAGATCTTAAACCATCTAAAATACTTACTAAAAATGCTTTTATAAACAGTATAGCTATTGACATGGCTCTGGGAGGCTCAAGTAACACAGCACTACATATTCCAGCAATAGCTAGTGAAGTGAATAGGGGTGATTTAGATGTAAACTTGTCCTTATTTGATAAAGTAAGTAAAGAAATCCCACATATAGCTTCAATCAGTCCAACTGGTGATGATTCAATGTTAGATCTTCACAATGCTGGAGGAATTCCAGCTGTTTTAAAAACAATTAGTTCTTTAATTGATACTTCAACTATTACATGTAATGGAAAAACAATGGAAGAAAACATAAAAAATATTGAAATTAAAAACACTGATGTTATAAGACCAATCACAAGTCCAGTACACAAAGAGGGAGGAATAGCGGTTTTATATGGTAATTTAGCACCAAATGGCTCTGTTATTAAACAAGGGGCTGTAGAAGAGGCAATGTTATATCACAAAGGTCCTGCAAGAATTTTCAACAGTGAAGAAGAATCTGTTAAAGCAATATATGAAAACAGAATAAATGAAGGAGATGTAGTTGTCATCAGATGTGAAGGTCCAAGAGGTGGACCAGGCATGAGAGAAATGCTAAATCCAACAGCAGCATTATCTGGAAGTGGAATTAAAAACGTAGCTCTAATAACTGATGGAAGATTCTCAGGTGGAACAAGAGGACCATGTGTAGGTCATATTTCACCAGAAGCCTTAGATAATGGTCCAATAGCTGGACTTAAAGAAGGTGACATCATAACCATTGATATTAAAAATAGAAAAATTGATGTTGACCTAGAAGATGCAGAGTTAGCAAAAAGAATAGAAAATTCAAATCTAAAACTTAAATCACTAAAAGGATGGCTTGGAATCTACCAAAAACTAGTAAGTTCAGCAGATAAGGGAGCAATTTTAAGATAGCTATTAAAGTATTCTTTTATTAATTATAATTCTCATCTAAATAATTATTACTTTATTCATTAAATTCTATATTTTTTATATAGCTATCCAAAAATTTTATATATTATGAAGTATATACCATTACATGTGACTAATGAATAGTCACTTTTCAATTAAAAAACATGGCATGAATAGATATTATCAATAATTGTTGGTTAAGAGATAACTAGTGATAGTCAATAATTACAGTTAACAATGAAATTGTCCTTCATTCATTATCAAAAACACGGATATACTTCAAGTACTAGACAAAATTTAATAACCGAAATTCACACAACCAACAATTTTTGTCAATTAAAGTTTGAATGTTTTTCTTAAATGATTTTAAGCTAATGTTCATTTTTTATTGACTTGTTTAAACCTACTATTTTTATAGAATATGAAACAAACTTTTAAAAAAAGTTTGATCAAAAGCTATTTCCAAAAATAAACCATTTTAAGCATAAGAAATGCTTTTATTAATATATATAACTTATAGTTTTATAGCTATTTTTAAAAAAAATGCATAATTAATAATTAATAGCTATTTTGTAGTAATAATACAGCTATCTTTTTCAACAATAACAGTATGTTCTTTTTGAGATACCCATGCATTTGTCTTTTCTTTAAGTGCAGGGTAAGGGTAAACTGCCATAGAATTTGATAATTGTCTAAGTGAGCTATTTAATCTATTAACATTGAATTTTTCTGTTAACCATCTTGATGCAAATGGAAGAGAACTATATTCTGATTTTATTTCATTTAATACTTTTTGTGTATGTTGCATTCTGAAAGGTTTGTCTGCAATTAATTTATAGATATTAATACTTTTTGTATCATCTACCCAACCTACTCCATCAGTTGCAAAAGGTTCAATAGCCAGTACATCACCTTCTTTTATTTTTTTAGTACTATGATCATCTATATTTGGTATAGATAGTCCTGAATGCAAATTCCATTGTTCTAAACTATGTCCTGCTAGATTAATTATTGGTTTAAATCCAAAGCTATTTATAGCCTCTTCTACTGCTTTTCCTATTTGCCCTACTTCTACATCTGCTTTTACAGTACTAATAGCTGCTTCAAGTCCCGTAGCGGATGCTTCAATGAGATTATTATTCTTTTCTATTGTGTCCTCACTAAATTTCTCTTCTAAATTATCCCCAGGAGCCATGATTGTAATAGCTGAATCTGCAATATAACCATCTATTTCAGCACCTAAATCTAATTTAACAAGATCTCCAGTTTTTATTGTATTAGTGTCATTTAATGGTGAAGTGTAATGGGCAGTTATTTCATTAATAGAAACATTAACTGGAAACGCGATTCCAGCACCTTCTTTTTTTATTTCGTTTTCAACATATTCTATTAATTCAACAATAGCTAAACCATCTTTTATAATTTTTGTAGCTTTATCTCTAACTTTAGAGACTATTTTTCCAGATTTATAATATTCGTCCATTTTATCATCAATCCCATAATTTTCTTGTTCTAAATTATTTTTGATTTACTTTTCTTTTAATTTTACAGATTTTGTTTAGTTAATTTAAATTATAATGAAATATACATAAGAGCATGCTTAAATTTTAAAATATTTTTAATTACAATATTTATATATACTTCTTCTTATATAATTAAATATATTAGTATTAGTTTATATTATTTACACTAACATCAATGTTTTTTATCTTTGTTTAGTGTATAATTAGATGATGGGAGGACGAGAATGGACTTAAATTTCACAACTATGCAGATATTCTTGTTGATAATTTTAGCTATTATATTTATCATAATTGTTGTTGTTGTTTCTAACTGGAAGAAAGTTAATGATTCTAATACATCAATTAAACTCTTAGAAAAAGAAATTGAACTTAAAAAAATGGCTATGGTTGAAAAAGATCTTGATTCAAAAAGATTAATTGAAAATCAATTACCCTTACCTAAAGAACAACAGGAAAGACTTTCTGAACTTAGGAAATCAACATCTGATATAATGGGTGATGTAGGTTATCTTCACAGTGAGATAAATGAAAGGTTATCTTTACTTGAAGCAAAAACTGAGCATCAAAAGCTTTTAAAGATGCTAAATGAACTGGAAAAAAAAGAGAAACAACTTCTTAAAAATAAAAAATGAGTTATAGATTAAGATTAACTTTAGACTAATTTTTATTTAAATTAAATTTAAAGCATTTATAACCTTATCTTGGCTAAGGTTTATTTTAAATCAATTTATAACATAAATATTTAAATCAATTCAAGGTGACACAATGGAAGCTATTGAATTTTTAGCTGTTTTAATTTTAGCAGGGGCGATTGTAGTACTTATCTACTTTTTCCTTAAACATAATGCTGAATTCAGCGATAAATTAAGGGCATATGTTCCAACTGGGACTAACGTGTCTAAATTTTATAATGGGGGCGAAAATATGAATGTAAATGGAACTGATGAAACTACAAACAAGGATCCCTGGGGAGAAAAGATAAAAGGTAAATTTAAAGATATTGACAGACCTCATATTAACACAGATTTATTCTCTAAAAAAATAGATTTATTTTTGGATGAAAAAAGCGAAGAATTAATTAAAGATTGGTCTTTAGCTACTCAAACCGATATTAAAAATCTAGAAAAAAGATGTGATAAGGCATATAGGAACATTGATACCTTGGAAAAAAGGTTCAATGAATATAGGTCATACACTAATAACAAATTAGAGAGATTAGATGAAAGATTAAAAGTAGTTGAAGATAAAGAATAATTAAAAATAGCTATTTGATAAAACTTTTATTATTAGCTTATTATTTCTTATCATTCCTTTAATTTTTACTTATTTCTTCTTATTATTCATTTATCTCTAATTTTTATATTTTTTATATAGAAACCTTTATATACTAATATGTATAACATATTATATGTTGCTTATTTCAGGCAAGCATGTTTTTTATTACTTACTTTTATTTAATAATTTAACATTTATAATTAATACTCGTTTAGCAGGGTGGGGTAGTCTGGTGATCCCGCGGGGCTCATAACCCCGAGAGCCCTAGTTCAAATCTAGGCCCTGCTACTTACTTTTACTAAAATATTACTTTTCTTAAGTATTTTTTTCAATATTTATATATATTAATAGCTATTTTATTTTGGTTTTTGCAAATTATTTAGGCTGCATTTTTCGTTTCTTCCTTTTTTTCCTGTTTTGGGGATGTTTTTTGTATATTATTATATTATCGTTTCTATGAGTCCCAAGAATGTTTCAGATTTTTTATTCCTCTTTCTATGGTAAATAAGGTAAATAATGGAAAATTTATACATTGAGGATGTAATAATACTATACAAAAGAAATAGAAGGGTAATATTTCAAAATCATGTTATAAAATGTAAATGTTATAATCACTTATTAAAATTTGATAATTTACTACTGTCATGACTATTTAATTTTAAATATTTATATATTATTAATTTCATACCATATAGCTAAAATAAAGAAAATTAAAGCTTAATTAAAAAGATAACGAAATATTTAAAACCATAATATTAAATTGTCATGACACTACTTATTTATAGTTATTTACATTACTATTACTTATTTTAAACTTAATTGTATAATTATCATTTAAATTAGCTTTAAGTAATTATTATCTTCTTATATTATCTTTTTATATTCTTATTTATCTTATTATTTTTAGTCATTAAATTTTAGGTATGCCTCAACAGTAATATTTATATAGCAAATCAAACAATCACATTGTTATATAACAATTGTTATAAGTATGTATTAGATGAAAATAACTATTCTATAAATCATAACTTTGTGTGGTCTATTAAAATAGTTGTTATTGGATTTATAGGTAAACTAGGAAGTTAATTGAATGTTTTATTGATTTTAATTGAATAATTAGATTATAAACGTCTTATTAGGTTTTATTTTCATCGTATGAACTAAGTTTTTTTATACTACTGCCATATAGCTGTACTTTTGATGACTTTGTATGCAAATAAAACTTATATTAATATTAACTAATTCCATGAAAATTGAGAGAAAATGAAATTAAAGAGAAAAAAATAAGAGGAGTCATGAAATTGAGCCAAGATTCTAAAAAAAATAAATCAATAGATGAATACTCTATTGATTTAAGTAAAAATACATGCCCTAATCGAGAACAAAGGGCAAATGGTACAAATGTGTATTATGGGAAAGCTTCAGCATTGGTAGATGATGCTAAAAAGGGTAATGTTAAGTGTCAAGAAAGGAAATTTCAACAGTCTGGAGGATGTGTTCTGAATTTTTACCTTTCAAACAGAGTTACTACTATAAGAGATGCTGCTGTAGTGTTTAATGCACCAGTAGGTTGTTCTTCTGGTGCTTTAGGTTATCGAGAATTGTTTAGAGGAGTTCCAGTTGAACTTGGAAGACCAGCACAGTATAATGTTAACTGGTTAACAACTAATTTACAACAAGAGGATGTTGTTTATGGTGCTGCAGAAAAACTAAAAAATGCAATACTTAAAGCTGAAGAACGATATTCACCAAAGGCTATATTTATATTAACCTCATGTACATCTGGAATAATCGGTGAAGATATTGAAGCTACTGTAAACAGTGTACAACCAGATGTAAAAGCTAAAATTGTACCAATTCATTGTGAAGGTGTAAGGTCACGTTTAGTTCAAACAGGTTATGATGCATTTTGGCATGCAGTTCTAAAATATCTTGTTGATGAGCCTAAAAAGAAACAAAAAGATCTTGTTAATGTAGCAAGTATGTTATCATACACATGGCAAGATAGATTAGAAATAAAAAGACTTTTAGGTAAATTAGGTCTTAGGGCACAGCTGTTAAGTTAAGGATTTAATCGATTCTATAGAATTGCCTTAAATTAAACATTGCTTCTTTATTTTTTTCTTATTTCAGAAACTTCTTCTACAATTGGTTCTATTTTTTCTTGGTGGGGTTT
>NZ_LWMT01000148.1 GCF_001639265.1 Methanobrevibacter filiformis | reverse complement strand
CCTAAAACACTTACGAATACTACTATTAAAACTCATAAAAAAATATATAAACAATCAAACATAAATAAAAATACCAAAGAAAAAAAATAATACATATAAAAAGAAAATTATTAAATACGAATCCTCAAATATATAACACCACCAGAACCACTACCAACATTATTACCAGTGAAAACAGAATTACTCACACTAAAATTAGCACTATCAATGTAGAAAACAGGACCAGTAACATTATTACCAGTGAAAACAGAATTACTCACACTAAAATTACCATTACTATAAATAGCACTACCATAAGTTGCATTATTACTAATAAAACTAGAACCACTCACATTAATATTACTATTAATACTATAAATAGCACCACCACGACCATTAGCATTATTACTAATAAAATCAGAAGTAGTCACAGTAAAATTACTACCAGTACTATAGATAGCACCACCAGAACTAGCATTATTACCAATAAAACTAGAATTATTCACACTAATATTACTAGAACTACCAAAGATAGCACCACCAGAACTAGCATTATTACCAATAAAACTAGAACCACTCACACTAATATTACTAGAACTACCAAAGATAGCACCACCAGAACTAGCATTATTACCAATAAAACTAGAACCACTCACACTAATATTACTAAGACTACCATAGACGCCATAATTTATAAGATTATTACTAAAATTACTATTATTAATAAAAATAATTGAATTACTACTTGAAAGTATAATCTCATTATTAGTATTATTACTAAAAGTAGAATTAGAAATGTTTAAATTTCCTCCCCCCACACGTACAATAGACTGATTACTATTATTACTAAAAGTAGAATTAGATATACTATTATTATATATACTATTATTAAAAATGTAAATAACCCCATATGAACCGTTAGAGTTATTGATGAATTTTGAATCATTAATGTAAATATTACCACCATTATAAATTATAATAGCACTACAATACTTACCATTATTATTAATAAAGTTAGAACCAGTGATACTAACATTACCCTCCCCATAAGGCAGACAAATAGCACCACCAGAATTATTAAAAGCCACATTACTCGTAAAAGTAGAATTAGAAATATTTAGATTACCACTACTAAAAATAGCACCACCACCATAATTAATATAGCCATATGAATTAGCAGAATTATTTTCAAAAATAGAATCCCTTATGGTCAAATCAGCACCATTATTATAAATAGCACCACCATTCCCATCAGCACCATTGCCAGAATTATTAATAAAGCTACAGTTAATAATAGTTAAATTAGAATTACTAAAAATAGCACCACCACCACCATAAACAGAAGAACCAGAAGCATTAATAAAAATCAGATTTTTAAAAGTAACATTATTAGTAGTAATAGCACTAGTGAAAATATTACCTAAACCTCTAGCATCAATAGTAGCAACACTATTTCCTTGAATAAGTAAATTTTTATTACTAAATTGGCTGTGCAATAATTATTTTTTGATTCTTTTTAGTTATGCTTAGTTTTAAATATTATGGGGTGTAATATATTATTAGTGTTTTTTAGTTTTTGTTGAGTTGGTGTTTATGGTTTTGCATGAAGAT
>NZ_LWMT01000147.1 GCF_001639265.1 Methanobrevibacter filiformis | reverse complement strand
GAGCTATGTCTTATTTAAAACCAATAATTGAAAGACAGAACGATGAATTAAAATGGACCTAAATGTTATGATAAATCATTATTTTAGTAATAATCAATTTTTCAGGAGGCAACTTTTTGACACAAACAATTATTTTAATAATGAAAAACATAATTAGTAATATCTAAATGATAACTACAAATTTGCAAGTAAATGAATTATTACTGATTGAGTATATTTTAGTTTATTTAAATTAATCTTGCAAAAAATCACTTATTATTTACACATAATTGTTTATATCAAATACTCGGGTAATCATATGAAGTTTTATGAATATAATGCAAAAAAAATATTTAAAAAAGCAGGAATAAACATTCCAGAGGGTCATGTTGCTTATTCTCCTGAAGAAGCAATGGAGATTGTTAATGAAATGGGTTCATCAGTTGTAATTAAATCTCAAGTTTTAGTTGGAGGTAGAGGTAAAGCTGGTGGAATTAAATTTGCCGATGATCCTGGAGAAGCATTTGAAGTAGCTCAGGAATTACTTAATTTTGAGATTAAAGGAGAAAAAGTTAAACATCTTCTTGTAGAACAAAAGGTAAATATCAAAAAAGAATATTATTTAAGTGTTTCTATTGATAGAACTAATAAAAAACCAATAATAATGGCTAGTATTGAAGGTGGAGTTGATATTGAACAATTAGCTATTGATGATCCTGATAAAATCATTAAACACCATGTAAATCCTCTTGAAATGTTCTTACCTTATGAAGCAAGAGAAATAGCTAGAAGAATGGATGTTGGAAGTAATATGATTTCTGCCATGGGCGATATAATACTTAAATTATATGATGTATTTAAAAGATCTGATGCACAAACAGCTGAAATAAATCCCTTAATCTTAACTGATGAAGGTTTAATAGCTGCAGATGCTAAACTTGAAATCGAAGATGACTCTTTATTTAGGCATAAAGCATTAATGGAAGCAAATAATTTTAAGAAAAAAGATTTTGCTTTTGTTAAATTAGATGGGGACATTGCAGTTATAGGCAATGGTGCAGGATTAACTTTAACAGGAATGGACATGATAAAATTAAAAGGTGGAGAACCAGCAACATTCTTAGACATAGGGGGAGGAGCCTCAGAAAACACAATCAAGAAAGCTTTAAATTTAGTCTTAATCTATGCTCCAGTTAAAGTAGTATTCTTAAATGTTTTAGGAGGAATTACAAGAGCAGATGATGTAGCAAAAGGAGTTATACATGCATTAAATTCATCAAAAAGAAAAATAAACATAGTAATTCGTCTAACTGGAACAAATGAAGAAGAAGGTCAAAAAATCCTAGAAGATGCAGGAATTCCATTTGAAATATCAATGGAAAAGGCAGCTGAAAAAGCTGTAGCTATTCGTAATTCTTTAGTTAGTTCTTAAACAGTATTAACTATTATTAGATATTCTTAAATATTTTTAAATGCCTTTCAATTTTTTTTTCTTATTTTATTGGCTGTGCAATAATTAATTTTTCAGTTGATGGATGACAGTGAATTTTCTTAGTTGTGGTTAGATTGTAAATTATTTTTTGTAGTTTTTTTTATTTGTTGTCTATGTTTTTCATTGAATATCTATT
>NZ_LWMT01000146.1 GCF_001639265.1 Methanobrevibacter filiformis | reverse complement strand
GAGCTATGTCTTATTTAAAACCAATAATTGAAAGACAGAACGATGAATTAAAATGGACCTAAATGTTATGATAAATCATTATTTTAGTAATAATCAATTTTTCAGGAGGCAACTTTTTGACACAAACCTATTATTCATAAATGTAGAATTAGTTAGGTTGAAATTACTAACATTATTATAAATAGCTCCACCATTAGTAGCACTATTATTCATAAATGTAGAATTAGTTAGGTTGAAATTACTAACATTATTATAAATAGCTCCACCATTAGTAGCACTATTATTGTTAAAAATAAGGTTAATAAATGTGGAATTTAAAATATTAGAACTTTTAGGACCATTGAGATAAATAGCTCCACCATTATTAATTGCTAGGTTACTTGTAAAGTTAGAATCAATTATTTTAAAATTATTGCTAGTATCATTGTTGTAGATAGCTCCACCAAAATTAGCACTATTATTTATAAATTCAGAGTTAGATATGGTTGTATTAGCATTAATTATATACAATGCACTACCATTTCCATCACTACCATTTACATTACCATTGACAAATGTTAAGTTAACAAGAGTAAGTGATTGATTAATATCACCAATATTTACATTAAATATTCTTCCATTATTTAATCCATCCAATATTACTTTTCCACTTAATGTAGTTTCTCCAAGTAAGATTACACTTGAATTTATTGTGAGGTTTGTGTTGTTTCTTGTTAGGTTATTATTGTTGTTGTAATTACCTCCAGCTATGTGTACTACTCTTACAACGCCATAGTTTGAGACTAGTTCCAATGCTTTTTCAATTGTTCTAACTGAATCAATCCAACTAAGACCATTATTGTTATCATCTCCTCCAGTTCCATTAACATAAATATCAGTGAGATTTACATTAGTTATATTAAATGTTTTTGTGAAGTTATCAACAGTAAATGTTACAGTTTCTCCAGTTGTTGGATTAAATGGAACTGAATATGAATTAGAATAGTTAGGATTAAAAGTCGTTGCATAACTACTAATTGTGGTTATTGTTCCATTAAAATCTGGGAGATTATTTGTAAATGAGTCTGAGGTGTTTAGTTTGATTACATAATCAAATACAATGTTTTTAGTTCCATATTCGATGTGATTTAATAAAACATCTACGACGAAATAGTTTGTTAAATTAATATAGTTTAAAAATGTTGTATTGTATTTTACAGAGTTTAAAAGAGGATTAGTGTTATTTCCCCACCAATTATAGCTAGCATTAACATTTACAAAGTTAACATTAGTACCATTAACATATAACTGACCTTGTACTGTGTTATTATAAAAGCGATTGTATGTAATAGTTACATTTGAGTTATTAGAATATATTGCTCCTCCATAGTTTGCTGTGTTATTTACAAAGTTAGAGTTAGTAATAACAGTATTATTACTTAATACAAGATATAATACTCCTCCATTATCAGCAGAATTACTACTATAGTATGATACCTATTTTTTGACAATATATTCATCTATCCAATTTTCGACAAAAGATATTTCATCAACTAATTCGTAGTATAATTTAACCACTTCCTTTTTTAGGTATTCAATATCTGGAATGGGGTTTCTATGTAGTATATTTTTCATAGTTCTCCATAGT
>NZ_LWMT01000145.1 GCF_001639265.1 Methanobrevibacter filiformis | reverse complement strand
TAGTCACAGTAATAGTATAAGTAATAATATCACCAATATTCGCTGATCCAGTAGTATTAGAAACCTTAACAACACTCACATTAACATTATTACTCACATTAATAGTTTCATTATCTGATCCATTATTAGTGTTAGTGTTATTCTGATCCACAGACACACTCGCAGTATTAATAACTGTACCATTACCAATAATAACAACAGTAATACTCAAAGCAACCGTTTCACCAGCACCTAAATCACCAATAGTCCAAACACCAGTATTATTATCATAAGAACCATTACTACCTACAAAACTTAAAACAGTATTGTTCAACAAATCAGTCACATATACACCAGTAGCATTACCAGAACCATTGTTAGTCACAGTAATAGTATAAGTAATAATATCACCAATATTCGCAGTACCAGTAGTGTTAGAAACCTTAACAACACTCACATTAACATTATTACTCACATTAATAGTTTCATTATCAGACCCATTATCCACGTTAGTGTTATTCTGATCCACAGACACACTCGCAGTATTAATAACTGTACCATTACCAACAATAACAACAGTAATACTCAAAGCAACACTCTCACCAGCACCCAAATCACCAATAGACCAAACACCAGTAACATCATCATAAGAACCATTACTACCTACAAAACTCAAAACACTAGCATTCAACACATCAGTCACATATACACCAGTAGCATTACCAGAACCATTATTAGACACAGTAATAGTATAAGTAATAACATCACCAATATTCGCAGCACCAGTAGTGTTAGAAACCTTAACAACACTCACATTAACATTATTAGACACATTAATAGTTTCATTATCAGACCCATTATCCACATTAGTATTATTCTGATCCACAGACACACTCGCAATGTTAATAACTGTACCATTACCAATAATAACAACAGTAATACTCAAAGCAACCGTTTCACCAGCACCAAGAGACCCAATAGACCAAACACCAGTATTATTATCATAAGAACCATTACTACCTACAAAACTCAAAACACTAGTATTCAACAAATCAGTCACAAACACACCAGTAGCATTACCAGAACCATTATTAGACACAGTAATAGTATAAGTAATAATATCACCAATATTCGCTGATCCAGTAGTATTAGAAACCTTAACAACACTCACATTAACATTATTACTCACATTAATAGTTTCATTATCAGACCCATTATTGGTATTAGTGTTATTCTGATCCACAGTCACACTCGCAGTATTAATAACTGTACCATTACCAATAATAACAACAGTAATACTCAAAGCAACACTCTCACCAGCACCAAGAGACCCAATAGACCAAACACCAGTAACATTATCATAAGAACCATTACTACCTACAAAACTCAAAACAGTAGCATTCAACAAATCAGTCACAAACACACCAGTAGCATTACCAGAACCATTATTAGTCACAGTAATAGTATAAGTAATAATATCACCAATATTCGCAGCTCCAGTAGTATTAGAAACCTTAACAACACTCACATTAACATTATTACTCACATTAATAGTTTCATTATCAGACCCATTATCCACGTTAGTGTTATTCTGATCCACAGACACACTCGCAGTATTAATAACTGTACCATTACCAATAATAACAACAGTAATACTCAAAACAACACTC
>NZ_LWMT01000144.1 GCF_001639265.1 Methanobrevibacter filiformis | reverse complement strand
TACCAAGACACCTGAAAAAAATATACAAGACAGAACAAGGAATAACAACCTATTTAGATCTTCAAAGAATAAAATGGGAGCAAGAAAGAGGAAAAATTATCTCAACCATGAAGTTTTTGACATAGCCAAAGTTTGAAATGTTTGTTTCATATATCTAATGAATTTCATAAAAACAGTTAAACCTCTTACTTAAACCCAAACAATTAATAGCTATGATGTCAATTCATCTCAGTGGAATTTCAACAGAATTTGATGCTGCTATAAAAATTCCTTTATTTAGTAAATATTTAGCTTCAAAAGAACCTATAAAGTAAGGATTTGATACATTTGCTTCTGGACCAAAATCAGCACGAAATTCATTAGTTGTTGGAATACGTGTAGTAGTATTAAATGTTTTGACTTCACCTGGATTAATTGATCCTACAGATTTATTTGTATATTGCCAAGTAAGTATAATATTATCAATGGAATAATTTCCAGTATTGTTAATTTTAACAATTAAATCAATTGTTTTACCTTCAGATGACAATTTCTCAGTATTTAATGTAACTTTAATTCCATTATCATCTATTTTGCCTTCAAAATTAGTAAATTTATCTAATTCATCTGTTGTATTGCCTACAGTAATTATATGATAATTAGACCTATTCGATGAATTATTAGTTATCTCTGCAACATTAACATCTACATTAATCCCTTTTAAGTTAGAAGTTCTATCAAAATAATTTGAATTAGATAATAAAAAACTAGACAATCCTATTATAATAATTAACATAATTAATAATAACCCTATAAACTTTCTATGCATTGTAACCACTTTATTAATTTTTTCTGCACAGATATCTATAATAATGGTTAATATATAAATTTATTTATATATACAAGTTTAAGCATATAATTTAAATTATAAGATATACATATTAAGACACAATTTCAATAAAAATAAGAAATTTCTTTAAATCATTTAAATCTTTAAATCATTTAAATATTATTTAAGTTATTAATATGAGATTTCGCAAAATCTATGATTTGAGAAATCATTGTCTATAAGTACCTATAAGTGTGAAAATATGAAAATTGAACAATTACTTGCTAAATGTCCAGAATGTGGGTCACAAGATAAAACAGCAAAACGCAGGATGCTTGATGAACATCGTGCTCATGCAGAATTAGATGTTATTGTTTGTGACAAATGTGGATATGTTTTTGAAGAAAATAAGAAAGAAAAAGAATAATTGGATAATTAATTGTAATAGCTATTGAATTAATAAAAATCTAAAAATTCTATATTGAAGGTGAAAAATGACATTTCACATTATGATAATTCCAACACTTAGTTGTCCATCAAAATGTAGCTATTGTTGGGGTTCTGAGGAAAATGCGGAGATAATGAAAATAGATGTGGTTAAAAATACTTTAAAATGGTTGGAAAACTTCAGAGATGAGCCTGTTCATTTTACATTTCATGGAGGAGAGCCTTTACTTGCTGGATATGAGTTTTATAAAGAATCATTACCATTAATAAAAAATAATATTGGCTGTGCAATAATTAATTTTTCAGTTGATGGATGACAGTGAATTTTCTTAGTTGTGGTTAGATTGTAAATTATTTTTTGTAGTTTTTTTTATTTGTTGTCTATGTTTTTCATTGAATATCTATT
>NZ_LWMT01000143.1 GCF_001639265.1 Methanobrevibacter filiformis | reverse complement strand
AAACCCCACCAAGAAAAAATAGAACCAATTGTAGAAGAAGTTTCTGAAATAAGAAAAAAATAAAGAAGCAATGTTTAATTTAAGGCAATTCTATAGAATCGATTAAATCCTTAACTTAACAGCTGTGCATTTTAATGATAATTATATATATGACTAAAAAAATATATTAATATTAATACTAAAAGTTAATAATCATGGTTTTAAATAGTATTTTAATTAGTAATATAACTGTTCTAATTATTAATATAAGTGTTTCTATTATTTAATCAACATTTAATTAATTTAACAATTCTTGCATTGATTGGTAGATGAAGGATAATATAATTTCAATTTATTTGTAATTTGGGGGGTTCGTTTTTGTTTTTTGTGAGTATCATAGTTCCAGTATATAATGGTGAAGAATACATCACACGGGCTTTGAATTCTCTTGTTAATCAAACAATGGGGTTTGAAAATTTAGAAGTGATTTTAGTAAATGATGGTTCTACTGATTCTTCGTTGGAAATTTTAAAGGGGTATACTGAAAACTATAATAATGCTCTTCTTGTTAATCTTGATAATAATTCTGGAAGTCCTTCATATTCTAGAAATATTGGGATTAAAAATGCATCTTCTGAGTATATCATGTTCATGGATCAAGATGACTTTTATGAACCAAATGCTTGTGAACTATTATATAATAAAACAATTACTTATGATGCAGATATTGTTTCAGCTAAATATTATAAATTAAGGGATGATGTGAAGTTAAAGTCTTCTACTTTTGAAAAGGATATCTTTGTTAACAATATACATGAGTATCCAGAATTATTAGGGCAATCTTCATTTGTATGGTCTAAGATTTTTAAAAAATCTTTAATTATGGATAATGATATTTTATTCCCATTAGATGGTGCTGAAGACATTGTTTTCACTATTGAATGCCTTTTAAAAGCTAAAAATATCTTATTTTTAAAAGATGCTCATATTTATACTCATTTTATAAATTCTGCCTCTATAAGTAGAACTAATAATGTGAAATACTTCAATAATCTGTTATTAGGATATGAAAATACTTATAATGTTTTTAAAAAAAATAATTCTATGGATTACTTCAAATATTTTATAAAAATGAGATTAGGTTATTCTTTCCAAGTAATAGTTAATGCAGAAGAAGATGAAACTATTAAAATAGACATGATAAAAAAATATAGGGAGTTAGTAAGTTTTGCCCAGAGTAAAGGAACAGAAATTGATGATAGAACACAACTTATGATTGATTTGATCGACTCAAATTGTTTCAGGTCAGTTCTTTTCTTTATAAGATATGTTAAAGTATCTAAAAAAAGGTTATTAACAAGAAATATAGTAAAACATAGGAATAATGTACTTAGAGATAGAAATATCGTACTTAGAGATAGAAATATCGTACTTAGAGATAGAAATGCTGCACTTAAAGATAAGAATAAAGAGTTAAGCATTCAATTAAACAATATATCTTCTTTAAAAGGATATATTAAATATAAGATAAAAAATATCAAAGATAGATTTATATAGTTTGCATTGTTAAAAACTGTACTGTAAATTTAGAGGTATGAATTTTATTTCAAAAATTAGTTTTTATAGGGGATGTTCCATAATTCAATAGATAATTAGTTAAGACTTATTTTCTTAAATAAGTATTTTGAGAGCCTTATATTGCTGATAAATTAATTATATGGATATTTAATTAGTTATATAAATTGAA
>NZ_LWMT01000142.1 GCF_001639265.1 Methanobrevibacter filiformis | reverse complement strand
CTTCACGAACTGTGATAGCTAACATTTCTTCCATTAATTCTTCGTTTTCATTTCTAAAATTAATGAGAGTTCTGTATTTAGGTTTTTTCATCCCTGAAAGATACATGTACACAACATTTTCATGTATTGCCTTTTCAAGTTTACGACCAGACTTTATACCATCAATCTGACCCATAAGAATATTTCTAGCAAGCATTCTCCTAGAATAAGCTTTCTTACCTGGAGTATCAGCATATTTAGAATGCAAATCACCAAAATCATACCGACTAACCAATTCCTCAATAAAAAAACAAATATGATTATCTGGAATAAAGTCCCTCAAATTTAAAGGAAGTAAAAATACCTGACCAATACTATTTTCATGCAAAACCATAAACACCAACTCAACAAAAACTAAAAAACATTAATACTATATTACACCCCATAATATTTAAAACTAAGCATAACTAAAAAGAATCAAAAAATAATTATTGCACAGCCAATCCAACTAAAAAAAATATTGTTAAAGATAATATTAAAAATAGAAGTAATAATAAAAATAATAAAAATAAAATTAATAATAATGAAGATAAAATTAATAATAATGAAGATAAAATTAATAATAATGAAGATAAAATTAATAATAATGAAGATAAAAAGCAAAATAATGGTCAGGAACAGAACACTAATACTAAATTAAGTGATGGGTGTGCTGCAGTTGTTGTTCAAATTAATAGTAGTGCATTTGGATATGGTTATAGACGAGATTCAACCTATGAAGCTAATTTATATATTAAAAAATTGAAAATTAATGGTAAAAATGCTGTTAAAGAATATAAAACAACAAATGGTTACTTTACACATACTATAATTTTTAAAAATGGTTGGTTTATTTCAATTGGTGGAGCTGACATAGTAAATGTGAATAAGCGCCTTACAAAATTAGGTTCAGATATGGCAACTAAGAAAGTAACAGAAGATCTTCTGAATGAATCATATAAAACTCTTAAAAAGCTAGGAATAGGGCATTTTGTTCTTAAATCTCCAAATGGTGAGGTTAAAGCAGCTTCATATTATAGTGGTTATTTTAAGAAATTTAATTTTAAATTAAAAAGTGGAGAATATGCAGTTATTCCCAATAGCCCTCGTTCATTTAAAAAAGGAAAAAATCCATCTAAAATCCCAGAAAAATCAGTTATTTCAATTTTAGCTAAAGATAAATATGGAGTTAACAGAAGAAATATTATGGTTTATTCTGTTTCAAACATTAATAAAAAGACAAAAATTCAAATTTGGGCAACAAATGATAATGGAAAATATGTTGGGCTAAGCACAAGTGGACTTAAAGATAATGTGTATTTTGGATCTAAGAAAATAAGTAAAACTCTAATTCCTGCTATTTCAAAGAAAAAATACATTGGCTCTGTAACGCTTGCTTAATATAAAAGAGTGTGTTATGATTCAGAAAATGGCTTGAGTTTCTTATTTTCTCAAAATAAAGAGATTTTATTTCTTATTTTTGAATGGGATGTGGTTTCATGCTTATTTTTGAGTTAAAATCAAAAAATTTAAATTTATTTTTAAATTATTAATTTTATCTTAAAATAAAAATTTGTTGTATATAATTGCGGCTATGTCAAAAACTTCATGGTTGAGATAATTTTTCCTCTTTCTTGCTCCCATTTTATTCTTTGAAGATCTAAATAGGTTGTTATTCCTTGTTCTGTCTTGTATATTTTTTTCAGGTGTCTTGGTA
>NZ_LWMT01000141.1 GCF_001639265.1 Methanobrevibacter filiformis | reverse complement strand
TCCTAGAATAAGCTTTCTTACCTGGAGTATCCGCATATTTAGAATGCAAATCACCAAAATCATACCGACTAACCAATTCCTCAATAAAAAAACAAATATGATTATCTGGAATAAAGTCCCTCAAATTTAAAGGAAGTAAAAACACCTGACCAATACTATCTTCATGCAAAACCATAAACACCAACTCAACAAAAACTAAAAAACATTAATACTATATTACACCCCATAATATTTAAAACTAAGCATAACTAAAAAGAATCAAAAAATAATTATTGCACAGCCAACTTAAACAAAAAAAGAAAATGAAGAATATAGGAGAGCTTAAAAAAATATATAAAATAATATTAGATACCTGTTTCATATTTAATGATTATCCTTATTACGATATAGCAACAGAGGAATATTTTAATAATGAATTAGGTTTCTATGATTCGATGTACATTGCTTTAGTGAGAAAATTAGAATTTGATGGAATTGTAAGTTTTGACAAACATTTTAGTAACAGAGGAATAAATAAAATAGACTAAAATATCATTGTAGATAATTTATAAAAAATGGAAATATTCAACTTCACATTCTTTATAATCATCACTACCATAAACATGATGACTAAATCTAATAAAAATACCTTCATCATCCTTGAATAATACTGTAGCAGTATCAGTATTATTACCAAGACTAGCAACCCATTCATCACCTATAGCTGATGACCTCTCAATTGAGAGGTTATAATATACTTATGAGGTGAATAACTTGAGTACATCAGAACATAAAAATGTGTATTATAACAAAAAAACAAATAAATGGGTAGCAATACTCACAAAAAAAGAAAAAATCATATTCAAAGAACATTTTAAAACTGAAAACGATGCTTATTTAGCAGTTGAAGAAAAAAAGAAAGAATTAGAATCTAATAAAGATACTAGTTTAATCAGAACAGTTAAACCTTTTGGTGGTGCTGGTGCACATGTTAATCTACCTAAAAAATTGATTGGCAAGACAGTTAGGATCATTATTGAAGAATAGTAACTTTATTTTTTTTATTTAAGTTGGATTGATGAATTTTAATTATTTTTTATTATAAGTAACAACAACTCTATCAAAAACCTTATCTTTTAAAACGATACTTAAGGATGATTTATTTTTAAAAATATATGTTTTAGAAGAATATTTGGCAGTATAAGCTGAATAATAATAAACTTTAACAGATTTAATCTTATAATTAGAACTTTTAGATTTAACTTTAACAGTAGTAGATATAATTCCCTCAAGACCCATAATATTTTTATATTTATCTACACTGTAAACTTTAGCATGCTTTAAATTATATAGGTAAGTATCATAATAATATTTAGTAAGTTTATTCGAATCATAATATGGATTCTTTTTACTTGTTTCTGATACAGTAGCACTAGAAACACTACTTATTAACCCGACAAATGTTACTAAAATTAGTAACATTATTATTAGTTTCTTTAAATTCATAGTCATATTTATTGTTATCTTCATTATTTAAATTTAATAGCTATTTTTTGTAATCTATATTATTAATTTTATAAAATTAATTATTAAAATTAATTTATTCAATGAAAAGGTAAAAAGGTTAAAATTTAATCAATTAACCAATAATATTGTTTGTGTCAAAATTTTACCCCTTGTCATTTTATTTTTCAATGTTTTAGTATTCATGTTAATAAATACTATTTACATGTTTAATTATTATCTAAAAACCTCCTGTGAAAAAAAATTTTTA
>NZ_LWMT01000140.1 GCF_001639265.1 Methanobrevibacter filiformis | reverse complement strand
CTGGTGTTTGGTCTATTGGGTCTCTTGGTGCTGGTGAAACGGTTGCTTTGAGTATTACTGTTGTTATTGTTGGTAATGGTACAGTTATTAACATTGCGAGTGTGTCTGTGGATCAGAATAACACTAACACTAATAATGGGTCTGATAATGAAACTATTAATGTGAGTAATAATGTTAATGTGAGTGTTGTTAAGGTTTCTAATACTACTGGGTCAGCGAATATTGGTGATATTATTACTTACACTATTACTGTGACTAACAACGGTTCTGGTAATGCTACTGGTGTATATGTGACTGATGTGTTGAACAATACTGTTTTGAGTTTTGTAGGTAGTAATGGTTCTTATGATAATGTTACTAGTGTTTGGTCTATTGGTGATTTAGGTGCTGGTGAAACGGTTGCTTTGAGCATTATTGTTGTTATTATTGGTAATGGTACAGTTATTAATACTGCGAGTGTGTCTGTGGATCAGAATAACACTAATGTTGATAATGGGTCTGATAATGAAACTATTAATGTGACTAATAATGTTAATGTGAGTATTGTTAAGGTTTCTAACACTACTGGGTCAGCGAATATTGGTGATATTATTACTTATACTATTACTGTGACTAACAATGGTTCTGGTAATGCTACTGGTGTATATGTGACTGATTTGTTGAACACTAGTGTTTTGAGTTTTGTAAGTAGTAATGGTTCTTATGATAATAATACTGGTGTTTGGTCTATTGGGTCTCTTGGTGCTGGTGAGAGTGTTGTTTTGAGTATTACTGTTGTTATTATTGGTAATGGTACAGTTATTAATACTGCGAGTGTGTCTGTGGATCAGAATAACACTAACGTGGATAATGGGTCTGATAATGAAACTATTAATGTGTCTAATAATGTTAATGTGAGTGTTGTTAAGGTTTCTAATACTACTGGAGCTGCGAATATTGGTGATATTATTACTTATACTATTACTGTGACTAATAATGGTTCTGGTAATACTACTGGTGTGTTTGTGACTGATTTGTTGAATGCTACTGTTTTGAGTTTTGTAGGTAGTAATGGTTCTTATGATAATGTTACTGGTGTTTGGTCTATTGGGTCTCTTGGTGCTGGTGAAACGGTTGCTTTGAGTATTACTGTTGTTATTGTTGGTAATGGTACAGTTATTAACATTGCGAGTGTGTCTGTGGATCAGAATAACACTAACACTAATAATGGGTCTGATAATGAAACTATTAATGTGAGTAATAATGTTAATGTGAGTGTTGTTAAGGTTTCTAACACTACTAGATCAGCGAATATTGGTGATATTATTACTTACACTATTACTGTGACTAACAATGGTTCTGGTAATGCTACTGGTGTATATGTGACTGATGTGTTGAATGCTACTGTTTTGAGTTTTGTAGGTAGTAATGGTTCTTATGATAATAATACTGGTATTTGGACTATTGGTGATTTAGGTGCTGGTGAAAGTGTTGCTTTGAATATTACTGTTGTTATTATTGGTAATGGTACAGTTATTAATACTGCGAGTGTGACTGTGGATCAGAATAACACTAATACCAATAATGGATCAGATAATGAAACTATTAATGTAAATAATAATGTTAATGTGAGTATTGTTAAGGTTTCTAACACTACTGGGTCAGCGAATATTGGTGATATTATTACTTATACTATTACTGTGACTAACAATGGTTCTGGTAATGCTACTGGTGTATATGTGACTGATTTGTTGAACACTAGTGTTTTGAGTTTTGTAA
>NZ_LWMT01000139.1 GCF_001639265.1 Methanobrevibacter filiformis | reverse complement strand
AATTATTATGATAATAATACAGTATTATATGTCCAGAATTCCACTTTTAACAATAATTATGCTAATTATACTGCTGCAATTTTTACTAATGGATTTAATTTAACTGTTATTAATTCTAATTTCCTGAATAACAATGCATTCGATGGTGAAGTTGGTGCTATCTATATGGATCACTGGGATGCCAATTCCACTGCATTAATTAAAAATTCCAACTTTATTAACAATACTGCCTACTACAGTGTGGGTGCACTATATCTAGTTGCTCATAATGCTTCTGTTATTAATTCCACATTCTCAAATAACAGTGCTTTAGATGGAGATAGAGGTGCTTTCTATTATGATAATGGAAATGATGATTCTATTCTACTTATAAAAGACTGCATATTCAATAACAATTATGCTAGATGGAGTAATGGAGCAGGATATGTTTATGGTAATAATATAATTGTGGTTAACTCTAGTTTCATAAATAACCTTGCAGATGAGGGTGAAGTTGGTGCTGTTTACTTTGATCTGGGCAATGAAAACTCCAACTTAACAATCAACGATTCAGTTTTCATTAACAATTCTGCTAATAGTCGTGGTGCTGCTTCTATTTACGGTAACAATGTTAATATCACTAACACTAGCTTTATTAATAACACTGCAGATGATGGTGAAGGTGGAGCATTATTTGTAGAATATAGTTATGATAATGCTACTTTAAATATTATTGATTCTGTTTTTATGAATAATACGGCTGCTTATAGCCGTGGTGCATTATACATTTACTTCCCTAATGTAATTATCAGTAATACTAGTTTCATAAATAATAATGCAATAGATGGTGACGCTGGTGCTCTTTATTATGATTATTATAATGATGATTCTAATTTAACAATTATTGATTCCATTTTTATGAATAATTCTGCTAAATATTCTGGTGCTGTTGATATTTGGGGTATTAATGCATATATAATTAATTCTAGTTTCCTTAACAACACAGCTTTTGAAGGTGATGGCGGTGCAATTCGGTATGGATATACTGATGATGGAGCAATATTTAGTATTACTAATTCAACTTTCCGCGATAATTATGCTTATCATACTGGTGGAGCATTATATTTATGGGCTTATGATGTTCATATAAACAACAGTGAATTCTCTAACAACACTGCTTTTAATGATAGTGGTGATGGTGCTGGAGCTATTTATCTACACGTAGAAAATAATTCAATCATATCTAACTCTAATTTCACAAACAACACAGCTATAGCAAATAGTGCTGGTGCAATATACATTGATAATACTGGCTCAATAAACATCCAAGATTCTAATTTCACAAACAATTCTGCTCTTAACTATGGTGGAGCCATTTACAACACAGTGGATAATTTAATTGTTAACAATTCTAATTTCATAAGTAACACTGCTTCAACAGCTGGTGGAATATACACAAGTGGAGAATACACAACTATCATCCAATCAAATTTCACTTTAAACGACCAACCCATCTACTTTGATGGAAACAATGGAGTATTGTACAGATCCAATGTTTTTAACAATGATTTACCTATCATAATTAATAATAGTATTTCTAACACCAACATCTCCTACAGCCGTATATTTAACAATACCAATAAAAAAGAAAGTGATATAAACAATACTACCTCAAGTACTTTTGATTTAGAGGATAATGGTGATGATTCAGTCCTTGATTATAATTGGTGGGGAGATAACACTCCAAGCATAATGGCAAATGGTACTCCATTTACTCCTGATAAATACTTTGTTGTGGGAATTACCAA
>NZ_LWMT01000138.1 GCF_001639265.1 Methanobrevibacter filiformis | reverse complement strand
AAACCCCACCAAGAAAAAATAGAACCAATTGTAGAAGAAGTTTCTGAAATAAGAAAAAAATAAAGAAGCAATGTTTAATTTAAGGCAATTCTATAGAATCGATTAAATCCTTAACTTAACAGCTGTGCATAAAATACTGTTTTTTCATAAGAGAGATTTGTTAAAAAAATATGAATTATTGAACATAATTCAATATGATTAAATATAAATAATATAATGTTAATAAAATCATGAATAGATTAATTAATATTTCAATAAATAACCAAGAGAATATCATAACAATCAATAAGTATATTAGATTAAACGAATATAATTAAAACAGTTACAAGAAAAAAATAGTTAGTAATTCAAAATATGTTAAGATTTTTATGAAAGATAATACACGAAAAACTGGATTAAGTACTGGAACTATCGCTACTGCTTCATCCATTGCTGCGATTAAAGTACTTTTAGGAAATGAACCTAATGTGAAGGTAACTGATGTAATTAGCCCTGAGGGAATTATATCTAGTGTTCAGATTAAGGAATCATTGAAGTTGAATGAAATCACTGCCCAAGCTTCTGCTATAAAATTCGATTATAATGATCCAGATATTACAGTAAACCACGAAATAATATCCAAAGTAAAACTATTTGACAAAAACAGTGACATACCACTAAATAAAGAATTACATAGTGAAGACATTATAATTGTTGGAGGCGATGGTGTAGGAATAATAACAAAACATGGCTTACAACTTCCCATAGGATCATATGCAATCAATCCCATTCCCCGATCTATGATTATTAAAAATTTAAAAAAATATCTTCCAAAAAATAAAAGAGCACTGGTGACCATTACAATTCCTGAAGGTGAAGAACTAGCCAAAAAAACAATGAATCCTCGTCTTGGAATCATTAGAGGACTTTCTATACTTGGAACAACTGGGATAGCTATATCTAGATCAAATGAAGCATATAAAAAATCATTAGTTTACCAATTAAGTATAGCTATGGCATATAAATATGAAGAATTAATTTTTGTTCCAGGAAATATTGGCGAAAAATATGCTCTTAAACATTTTAATGTTAATAAAGATCAAATAATTCAAATGGGAAATTATGTTGGATTTATGTTAAAAAAAGCTAAAGAATATGGTATAAACAAGATAATACTACTTGGACATATTGGAAAACTTATTAAAATAGCTGGAGGAATATTTAATACACAAAATAAAATTGCTGATACCAGGAGAGAAATAATGAGTGCCCATACTGCACTATGTGGAGCAGATACAGAAACAGTGGAAAAAATCTTCAACTCCACAACAACTGAGGAAATGTTAGCTATTTTAAGAAAAAAGGATATGGATAAAGCAGTTCTTAAGAATATTAATAAATCAATTGTTGATATTTGTAAAGAAAGATTTAATATAGATATAGAACTAATACTAATCGATATGAAAGGAAATAAATTAAACTAAAACAAACTTTTAAAAAGCATTTTAAGTATGAGAAATGCTTTTATTAATATTAACAACACCTTAATAAATTATTAATCAATAGAACTCCAAAGAGAATATTGCTTAATAATTTTTAAAGACATAATACAATTAATGAGGAATAAACATGAAAATAGCTATGGTTGGTCAATTTCCACCACATATCGGAGGAGTTAGTACTCATGTTCTTAATTTATCAAAGGAACTTATAAAAAAAGGTCATGAAGTTTATGTTGTGACATATCCTCAAAAAAACCTTAAAGATATTGGTAAAATCCATGTTAATAGTACCTATGGAATAAACATTAAAGGACTTAGAAGTTTATTTTTTATAATTTTTGGAACAATAAAATTAGTTCAAATTGTTAAGAAACATGATATTGATATTATACATGGACACTACTTATTCCCACCAGGTTTAATAGCTATTTTAGGAGGTTTTTTCACTAAAAAGAAAGTGTATATTACAGCTCATGGCTCAGATATATTCAATTTATACAAAAACAAAGGTTTCATGAGACCTATACTAAAATTTATACTTAAAAAGGCATATAAAGTTTTAGTTGTAAGTGAAGCTTTAAAAGAAGAAATAATTAAAATTAATATTAAAGGAATAGAAGAAAAAGTTAGAATTAATCTGAATGCAGTTGATATAAACAAATTCAAACCAGATAATAGCTATTTGTTTAAAAAAGAACTAATTAAAGATTATGATATCATTGAAAATCAAGCTATTATATTATATGTTGGACGATTAGATAAAGAAAAAAATGTAGAAAGTTTAATTGAAGCCAAAAAACATTTGAAAACTCCATCAACACTTGTAATAGTTGGTTATGGTCCACTTGAAAATAATTTAAAGGAAAAAATTAAAAAAGAAAAAATATCTAACGTTATATTTACTGGAAAAAGAAAAGACATAGAAAATATCATTCCAAGCTCTGATATATTAGTTTTGCCTTCATTTTATGAAAGTTTTGGTATTGTTTTAATAGAAGCCTTAAGCTGTGGAAAACCTGTGATTGGGAGCGATATTAAATCAATTAGATCAATAATAACCGAAGATGTAGGATTACTTATTGATCCAAATAATACTAAAGACATAACAAATAAAATTGACTTAATATTAACAAATAAAGATCTAAAAAAGAAAATGGAAAAAAATGCAAGACAGAGAGCATTATTATTTTCAAAAATACAAATTCCATATGATATGAATATTTAAAATATGTTAAAATATGAGTTTTATTTGATTTAACTTAAACCATAAAACAAAGAAATAATATAATTAAATACAACAATTCCATATAAAGTTAAAAATAAGTGGTATTATGAAAGAAAAAAAATTCACCCATCTAACTGAAAGCGGAGTACATATGGTTGAAGTAGGGAAAAAGTCGATTCAAAAAAGAATAGCTATTGCTTCTGGAAAAATTAAACTTAGTGCGGAAACAATAAACATGATAAAAAACCATGATATTGAAAAAGGGAATGTTTTAACTACTGCACAAATCGCAGCTATTAATGCAGTTAAAAACACATCAAATCTCATACCTTTATGTCACCAATTACAAATTAGCGGGATTAAAGTAGATTTTGAGATATTTAAAACTGAAATAGCTATTAAAATTAGTGTTAAAACTTTAGGACAAACTGGAGTTGAAATGGAAGCTATTACTGGAGTTAGTGTAGGTCTTCTAACAATATGGGATATGGTTAAATCTGTTGAAAAAAATAAAGAAGGACAATATCCAAATACAGAAATATATGATATAAAAGTTCTTGATAAGAAAAAAACTTGATATAAAATAGATCAAATTAATACAATATAAATCAAATATTATAATTTAATCAAACATTATAATTTAAAATTTAAATTGCATATTACTTTTCAAATGCTCTTACTATTTTTATTAATATAAGTTTTAACAAATTAATTAATAGAAAATTTATTTATTAATAGATAATTTAATTAATAAAATCATGATTGTAAATATATTTTCTAATATATCATAATTGGGCTTATACTATTTATTATAAGAATTATTATCCAATGTTAAAATAATTCAATTATACGGAATTGGTGATTATGGAAAATATCCCTGACAATATAAAAACTATTATAAAAGAAACCTATCCCTACATTAAAGAGATGAATCCTGCTCAAAAAGCAGTTGTTGAATCAGGATACCTTAAAAATGAATCAAATTACATAATAGCTATTCCAACAGCAAGTGGAAAGACTGTTCTTGGAGTAATGGCTGCGCTTCAATCTATATTAAATGGTGGAAAAGCTGTTTATGCTGCCCCGCTTATTTCAATACAAAATGAGAAAGTTAAGGAGTTTAAGAAATTTGAGGAACATGGAATAAGTGTTGGAAGGCATCCATCATCATCAGACTTGTCAATAATGGTTTTTGAGTCTTTTGATGCGCTTACACGATTTTCTTGGAACACACTTCGTGATGTAGATACTATAATCATTGATGAATTCCATATGATTGGAGAATTTTCTAGAGGACCTACATTAGAATGTGCTATCACAAGAGCTAAAATAATAAACCCTAAAATGAGAATTGTGGCATTATCTGCAACATTAAATAATATGAAAGAAATTCAAGAGTGGTTAGAATGTGAAGTTGTAGAACATGATTACCGCCCAGTACCACTGACTAAGGAAGTTTTAAACACAGAAATGTTTTCAACTAAAAATAAAAATGATGTTGTGTGTAAAATTGTAGAAGAATCTATTGAAAACAATTCACAAGCACTTAGTTTTGTATCAACAAGGAGGTTTACAGAATCATTAGCAGATTATGTAGCTGATAAAATAGGTAAAAAAATAGCTAAAGAAGATAAAGAAAAGTTCCAAATTGTCTCCGATAAAATCCTTGAAGTTCCAGAGAAAAAAGGATCCCTTCCAACATCTACTTGCCTTAGATTAGCTGAATGTTGTAAAAATGGTACTGCTTTCCATCATGCAGGACTTTTTAATGAGCAAAAAGAAATTATTGAAGATGAATTTAGAGCAGGAAACCTTTTAATGATTACAGCAACACCAAGTTTAATGTATGGTGTGAATCTACCTTCCAGAAGTGTCATAATTAGAGATTACACAAGGTGGACTGCTCAAGGACCACAATCCATTCCTGTTTTTGATTATGAACAAATGTCTGGTAGAGCTGGTAGACCACAGTATGATAACGAAGGTTACTCGTATTTAATAGCTAAATCACTAGATGAAGCCTATGAACTTCAAGATAAATATGTAAATGGTGAAGTTGAAGATACTAATTCTAAGCTTATTGAAAATAAAGATGCTGTGTATAAACAAATAATTGCACAAATAGCATCATCACTTGCAAACAATCCTGTTGAAATCCAAGAATTCTTCAATAAAACATTTTACGGACATCAAATGACCAATAATGAACATATGAGTGCTTTTGCTGAGGAAAGTTTAAAGTATGAAATTGAAAATGCCTTAGAATTTTTAATTGCAAATGGAATTATTCAAGCAACCCCTGAAGGATTAAAAGTTACAGGTATTGGAAATTTAATAGCTAAATCAAATTATGCTGTAGAAACTGCAGTGAAACTTAAAGAATATGCAAACCAAATGGAAGAATTAGACATAGGTAGTTTAATTTATCAACTTGCACTAACTCCAGACTTACCACTTATATCATTTAAAGGAAGAAAGTCAAAAGATCCAGTTAGGGAAAAAATAGCATCACTTGGATTATTCGCAGTAGACATTGGAAACTCTGAAGCAACTACAGTTTCATTAATAGAATGGATGAATGAGCGAAATGAGTATGAGATTGAAAATGCTTACTATGTTTATGCAGCATCCACACGACGAAGTGCCTATGAAGCATCTCTTTTAATTAGATTCCTTAAAAACATTCTAGAAGTTCTTGGGAAATATAGTTACTCCAAAAACTTAGATTATTTATCTGCAAGACTATACTACGGAACAAAAGAAGACTTAATCCCACTTGTTCTTGGAATAAAAAGACTAGGAAGAAAAAAAGCAAGATCCCTTGTTAAAACATTTGGGGAAGACTTGAGACCATACACAGAAAAGCAATTACAAAAAATTGATGGTATAGGACCAAAATTAGCAAAGAAAATCAAGGAATATTCAAATAATCTTTAAATTAAAATAAAACAAGCATAAATTATGAACAAATTGTAAATAAATTGTAAATAAATTGTAAATAATTAAAAATCTAAACACATTATTTACCATTATTTACTATTTACCATTATTTACTACATTAAATCAAAATTATAACATATTAATTGAATTTATCAATCCAAAGATCTTGTTGCAATCAGTGTAATTCCTTCAATTATTAAGCTTACACCTATAATAACAGCAATGAATAATGGATCTTGTAATGAAAATGCAGCCAATATTATGGTTAAAATACCTAATATAACTGTAATTCCTGCCGAAGTTCTATCATGAATAACAACTCTTGAGAATAATCCTAATATTCCTCCAAAGACCATTAAAAATCCAATAACATATAAATAGAATACTACAAACAAGTCAAAAAGTAATACTTGACCAAAAAGAAGCATACCCAATAATATAGCAAATATTCCAATAATTATATAAAATATACATGCCCACTTACTAACTTTCCATAAATTAAAGCCAGTAACGAGATAGTATACTCCTAAGATTAGTATTCCTAAACTTACAATGACTGATAATGCAGTCATACTTGCAAAAGGAAATATTAACATTAAAATACCCAATATTACTGCCAATATTCCAACAATAGCTTTATTCTCCATTTAATTAACTCCTTAATAATTATTTTAATTTATATTATAAAAAATATATATCATTTCATATATTAAGAATTAATAAATATATTTTCAAAATATATAAATAACATGTATAATATTATGTTAATAAAGAATGATAAACCTTTCGATTATATACATATAATATTCTCAATATAATATTTATATGCAAAAATAATAACTAGAATAAATATAGTTATGTATGAGAAATATTAAAAAATACTTAAAAATAGCTAAAAAATAATATAAAAGTAAATATATAGTAGAAAATGAAAATAAAATGAAAAGAGCATAAAATTGTGTGAAAAATATTAAAAGAGATTAAAATAAATTATTAAAACAAATGACAATATTAAAAGAAAAAAGATAGAATATTAATTAGCCTCCACCTTCACCAACATTAGTATCCATTTCAATAGTTTCAAACCCTTCTCTTAAATTTTTAGTTTTATCAACAACATCATCATCTTCTGCTTGTTCTGAATTACTATTATCTTCATCATGAATATTATTTTCATCTGAGATATCATCACCAATAAGTTCTAGAGTACTTGAATCATACCAAAGATTTGTTTTATCAAGTTTAATCCAGTAGATATCATCTTCAAATTTAATATCCAGAGATTTTCCAATTGTTCCAGTACCATTATACCTAACAACAGAACCGATATTAATTAATTTACCATGAGAATCATGTGCATCCATTAAAACACCTACTATTTAATAAATTTATGATTTATATAAGCCTTAGAAAAGGAGTTAAGCTATAAATATACTATAGATACTACTGTATTAAAAATAATATAAATAGTTTTATAAAATAGCTAAAATAGCTATTAATTCCTTGATAAATCAATGTTCATTATATTTATTACTCATTAAACTCATTTTATGATACTCATTATTTCATGATACTCATTAAATTAACTGTTTTATGAAGATTTAGGAATTATTATTCTTTTATATTTAATTTAAGTAATATATAATCTCCAATACTCTCAATATCATTAAAATTAATTACGATATCATCTTTAGATATAACTCCTGTCTTGTGGGAAATAACAATATTATTTATGATTCCTTCTTCATCATCAAAATCTAAATCACTTACTTTTCCCAAAATTCTTGCATCCCTATCTACTACTTGCATACCTAAAATATGTTTTATTCTCATAAAAATCCTCCAACATTTAAAATCTAACTACCAATTAATAAATAAAAAAATCAATGACTAAATTAAATTAATACTATTAAAATTATTAATATGATTATTATTTATTAATAAAACATGAAAATGTATCATTAATACTAATATTAACAAGTAATAAATGAAAATAATTCAAAAAAGTCTATTGATAGATAGTATATATTAAATATATGTTTCTTTTATATTAAATATTTTTTGATAAAAATAAAAAAAGCTATTATTATACCTAAAAAAGGCAATATCTATTTAAAAATAAACATTTAACTAATAAAAATAAATAGTTTGGTAAATAACAAAGATAATTATTTAAAATTAATTATTAGTATAATTATTAGATAAAATAACAATATCCAAAAATAAGATATAAAATCAATTATATACTGTAATTAATAAATTTAAATAAAAAACTAATAGTAATTATATGAATACAAATATTAGGAGAATAAAATGATGGAAACTCCATGCCGTTTACTGATTGACAATATATTAAAAGGAGATATAAAAACTAGGCATGATCTTGAAAAAGCAAAAAGAGAAGTTTGTAAAGAATTTAAGTTGCAAAAATTCATGACAAATTCTAACATATTGTACTATGCACATGAAAAAGAAAAAGAATTTTTATTAGATCTTTTACAGAAAAAACCTACACGAACAATATCAGGAGTAGCTATTGTAGCTGTGATGTGTCATCCACACAAATGTCCTCATGGACGATGCTTATACTGTCCTGAAAGTACTGTTGCACCTCCAAGTTAT
Organism: Methanobrevibacter filiformis; assembly: GCF_001639265.1. Taxonomy (GTDB): domain Archaea; phylum Methanobacteriota; class Methanobacteria; order Methanobacteriales; family Methanobacteriaceae; genus Methanacia; species Methanacia filiformis. The sequence continues at coordinate 14,271 of NZ_LWMT01000138.1, read as the reverse complement.
ACAGGAGAAGAACCAGCAGCACTTAGAGCTAGAATGTTTAAGTTTGACCCCTATGCACAAACATATAACCGTTTAAAACAGTTACATGCTATTGGACATCCTGTAGATAAGGTAGAATTAATAATAATGGGAGGAACATTTCCTTCACGAGATTTATGTTATCAAGAATGGTTTATATCAAGTTGTCTTAAAGCAATGTATGATTTTGGCGAAGATATACAACAAAACCATAATACCAATAAAAATAATTACAAAAATAGCTATAAAAATAATTACAAAAATAGCTATAAAAATAATTACAAAAATAGCTATAAAAATAATTACAAAAATAGCTATAAAAAAGAACATGTCAATGATTCTAGCCTTAAAAGATATAAACCTAATGATTATGTCTTAATAAACGATATTCAAAAAGTTAATGAAAATTCTAAGGTTCGTTGTGTAGGCATGACATTTGAAACACGACCAGATTACTGCAAAAAAGAAGATATTGATAGAATGCTTAACATGGGAGTTACAAGAGTTGAACTTGGAGTTCAAACGACTTATGACTTTATTTATAGAAAGATAAAAAGAGGACACAGTGTTAAAGATGTAATCAAATCAAATCAACTTCTTAGAGATTCTGGAGTCAAAGTATGTATGCATTTAATGCCAGGACTACTTTCAAATCCTGAAATGGATCTTAGAATCTTTAAAAGAGTATTCAATGATCCTGATTTTAAACCAGATATGTTGAAAATATATCCTTGTCTTGTTACAAAAGGAAGTGAACTTTATAAAATGTGGAAAGAAGGAAAATACAAGCCTTATTCCACAGATGAAGCAATAGATTTAATTGTTAAAATTAAAAAAATCCTACCAAAATGGGTTAGAACCATGCGAATACAAAGAGATATTCCTACAAACTTAATTGATGATGGTGTTTTAAATTCAAACCTGGGAGAGTTAGTATATAATAGATTAAATGAAGAAAATATCCAGTGCAAATGTATAAGGTGTCGAGAAATAGGACACAATTTAGAAAACAAGGAAATAGCTATTGATGAATTTAGACTATTTAAAGAAAGCTATGAGTGTGCTGGAGGAGAAGAAATATTCTTATCCTATGAAGACATAGATGAAAAATACATTGCAGGGTTTTTAAGATTGCGTATGCCTTCTAAAAATGCATATAGAAAAGAAGTTGATGATACAACAGCAATTGTACGAGAGTTACATGTTTATGGAAATATGTTAAAGATTGGTGCTAAAAGTGACAAAATCGGTCAACATATTGGTTATGGACAAAATTTACTTGAAAAAGCAGAAGAAATAGCTATTAAAAATAAAAAAGAAAAATTATTAATAACAAGCGGAATTGGAGCTAGAAATTATTATAGGAAATTTGGATATGAGCAAGTTGGTCCCTACATGTCTAAATCATTAATTTAAATTATTAAATTACTTAAACTATCTAAATGGAAGTTAGGAATATGAGAAATTTTAAATCAAGTGAAGAGTTAGCAAAAGTAATTGAAAGTACTAATCTAAAAAATAATGCAACTAAAGAAGATATTAAGCAGTTAGCTATTGATGCAGAGAAATATAATTTTTATTCTGTTGTAGTTAGTCCATATTATGTAAATTATGCTAAAGAACTGTTGAAATATAGTAAAGTTAAGGTTGGAACAGTTATTGGATTTCCATTAGGTTATACTACCAACAAAACAAAAGAATTTGAAGTTAAAGATGCTATTAACAATGGTTGTGATGAGATAGATATGGTTATGAATATTGAAGCATTTAAATCTGGAGACATTGAAACTGTAAAAGAAGAAATTAAAAATATCGTTTCAATTTCAAAAGAATCCTCTTTAAAGGACATATATATTAAAGTAATTATTGAAACAGGAATTTTAAACAAAGAAGAAAAAATAAACATTTCAAATATAGTACTGGATGCTGGAGCAGACTTTATTAAAACATCCACTGGATTTAACAATGTTTTAGGAGCAAATGTTACAGACATAACACTACTTAGAAAAACAGTCCCATCAATGAAGATAAAAGCTTCTGGAGGAATAAATAATTATAAAACAGCCTTTAGAATGCTATCTTCTGGAGCAGACAGACTTGGAACATCAAATGCTGTTGAAATAATTGAAGAATTTGATAAAATTAGTGCAATTCATGAACTTTAAAATATTATATTAATACTTTTTAGTATTAAAATAGTAAAATATCTTTTGTTAATTATGATAAATAGAATAGCTATCTAACACCAATTTAAAGGCTAATTATTCATCTAATAAAATAACGACACTTTGAACCTATTGTGGAGGTTCATTTCAAAAAGTATTTTTTAAATATGCAATATATCATTCCATTTATATATCCTGATTTTTTAAGAATGATTTTAATTTTTTCATCGTGTATAATTTGTATACAGTTATTTTTTGAATATAGTTCTATGAAATATATTATTGTCCATGTATTATCGTATACAATTTGTATACAGTTATTTTTTGAATAGTTCTATGAAATATATTATTGTCCATGTATTATCGTATACAATTTGTATACAGTTATTGTTAATAAAATATATTATCTATTTTATATTTGCAAGACAATAGTTCCAATTAATGTTACCATATCTCCCTACTGCTATTAAGTAAAATGAACCCCGCCCTGTTAAAGATAGGTACTTAAAAAACATTAAAATAGAGTAAAAACTATTAAAAACAAAATAAACATGAACAATAGGATTTAAAAATAAAATAATTGAATAACAATAATAAAAACAAGATATGCCGTGTGCCGGACTTGAACCAGCGACATCTAGATCTTCAGTCTAGCGTTCTCCCAACTGAACTAACACGGCTATGGGCCGAACGAGATTCGAACTCGTGATCACCTCCGTGTCAGGGAGGTATCATACCCCTAGACCACCGGCCCTTACTTAATAAAAGTTATGGACTAAATCATATATAACCTTTTTGATATAGTTCATAGTTCAATTTCAACAAATTAAACTTTATAAGAACTAGTATAAAAACTTTAGCATTTAAATTAATACAATAAATTTAAAATGTATGAATTATAATGATTTAAACTAAGAATAGTCTAGTATATAAAATTAATAACTCATTTCAGTTTATAAAAAATATAAAATATAATGAGTATAAGTTTGTAAATAGCTAAATAAAAAAATTAATTGGTCTGAAGCAGACCAATAGAATCAAAAACTACTTATTTAATAGCTAATTTAATATCTTCAGCTTTTACAGTTTTTCTACCGGCGTGGCGAGCATAATCGACAGCTTTTTTAGCTAATGCTTCACCTTGTTCTTCTAGTGCTTCTGCTAATGCAACTTTCGCGTCATCACTAATTCTTTGTGCACCGGCATTTTTTAATATACGACCTACAGGTGCGATTGGTAATTCACTCATATTTTCACCTCCAATTTAATGTTGTCTAACATAATATATAAAGGTATCGATTATACCATTATATCTTTAACTTGAATTAACATCCAATGATGAAAAAATTTACATTCAGATATATAAAAAACTAGGATAATATATAGAAAAAATTAGGCAAAAAAGTATATCAAATTTGAAAATTAGCAACAAATTGACATCAAAAATTTCACTATCAAATAGGAATTTAAGACGTTTAATAGCCCAATATAATGATAAAATTAATTAAATTAAAATTAAATAGTATGAATAAATATTATACAATTAAATTAAAACTAAATAGACTATATTATAGCTATTAGAAAATAATTAATCTAATAACAATTCAAATATTGAAAGATAAGTAAGTATACTTAAAATAAAGTGCATAGGATAAAATATAAATTAAAAAATTAACATGAAAATTAAAAATAAATACAGGTAATTAATAAATATTTATACTTAATATAATAACAAAAATTATAGCTATTTAATTATAAATTTAATTAAAAAATAATTAATTCTTAACTAAAAAAATAAAAATTAAATTCAAAAACAAACAAAAAGTTATTTGAAGTTAAATATTAAAAACAAGCATAAATAATTATTAACTCGGATAAATAAGTGTTTAATTAAATTAAAATTAAAATTAAAATAAATAAATGCTATATTAAACTAAAATAGTTTAAATAATATAAAATAAGCTGAATAGAGTCCAGATTAGATTTTTAAATTTAATAAAACTATTTTAAATAATTTAAATTTCGATAAAAAATATTTACATGTGATTAAACATGCTTAAACCATTAAATAATATCTATTTATTATAAAAAATACCAAAGAGGAATAATAAAGACTATTACATTTTAAAATTTAAAATATAATCGAAAGCTTAATATCATAATCAGAATAATTTAAAATTATGTACTCTAAGTTAAATATTAACAAAAAAACTAAGGGAATTTTAGAAAACAGTTTGGACAATCCAATTTCTAAAGAAGATGCACTTTACTTAATGAAATTAAAGGGAAGAGACATAACTGCATTATTAATTACTGCTGATTTAAAGAGAGAAATGGTGGTTAAAGATAATGTGACATTTATTAATAATTGGAACATTAATTTCACCAACATTTGTAGTGGAACATGTGGCTTTTGTGCTTTTAAGAAAGATCCTAATGATGATGAAGCATATTTCTTAAAAATTGAAGATTTAGTTAAGAGAGCTAAAAATGCCTGTGATGACGGAGCAACTGAACTATGTATTCAGGGAGGACTTCATAAAGATATTGACATTTATTTTTACGAATCTATTTTAAAAAATATAAAAGCAGAATGCCCTGATGTTCATATACATGCATTTTCACCAATGGAAGTTTTTTATGGTTCCAAACAGGCAGAAGTTCCAATTTATGAATCTATGAAAATTCTTAAAAAAGCAGGTCTTGGAAGTATGCCTGGAACTGCTGCTGAAATTCTAAATGATGATGTTAGAAAGATAATTTGTCCAGGAAAATTAAGTACTGATCAATGGAAAGATGTTGTAACAACTGCACATAAATCAGGAATTAAAACAACTTCTACAATGATGTATGGACATGTTGAAACATTGGAAGATCGTGTTAATCATTTAGAAATAATTAGACAAATACAAAAAGAAACTGGAGGGTTCACTGAATTCGTCCCCCTTACATTTATGCACGAAAAAGCACCAATATTTAAGAAAGGTCAGGCAAATCCTGGTGCCACAGGTGTTGAAGATCTTAAAATTTATGCAATAGCTAGATTAATCTTTCATGATTATTTAAAGAACATTCAAGTTTCATGGGTAAAATTAGGATTTAAATTAGCGCAAGTAGGATTACTTGCTGGAGCAAATGATTTAGGCGGAACTTTAGGAGAAGAAAACATCTCTAAATCAGCAGGATCAAATTATGGTGTTAGAACTGAGTTAAATAAATTAGAAGAAATAGTTAAAGATGTTGGTAGAACCCCTGCTTTAAGGGATTCATTATATGAAACAATAACACCTGTATAAAAAAATAATATACTTTATATTTTACATTTTATTATTTTTTTCATTAATAAGTATTACCTATACAAAAAGAGAACTATAAATAAAGAATTAAATAGAATTAAATAAATTTAATTTTTAACTTTTCCTTTCAAATAGGTACTTGTTGCTTCAGTGATTTCAACTTCAACAAAAGTTCCAAGTTCTGCTTCTTGAATTACAACTGGAATATACGAGTCAGTTTTGGCAATAAAACCAGATTTACTTCCAACTTCAACAACAAGTGCTTTTTGAATTGTGCCCACTAAACTTTTATTTTCTTCTTTAGTTATCTCAGATTTAATATCATTTACATGTTTTGAACGTTTTTTCATGATATTATGAGGTATTTCATCGAAAATTGAAGATAATGCTCCTTTTCTGTGTTTATATTTAGATAAGTGAATAATTCCTGGTTTAATTTCTTCTATTAAATCAACTGTTTTATTAAAATCTTCTTCTGATTCTGTTGGATATCCTACAATGATGTCTGTAGCTATTGTAATATTTGGAATTTCCTTTTTAAACTTCTTAACCATATTTTTATATTGTTCTACAGTATGTTCTCTTCCCATATCATTTAATATTTTATTACTACCACTTTGAATAGGTAAATGGACAAAACTATAGACATTTTCAAGTTTAAAGCTTTCAATCAAATTATCAATATCATCCATTGCATTTTTAGGGTGCATCATTCCAACACGAACTCTAAAATTACCTTCAATACTTGCCACATCATTAATAAGGTCTGATAATTTCTCTCCAGTATCCTTACCATATGCTGCAGTATCTTGAGCTGTGAGCTGTATTTCTACACATCCTTCCCTAATAGCTTGCCTTGCTTCAGCCATTATATCCTCAGATTTGTAGCTTTGAAGATATCCTCTTGCAAAACGAGTACAACAATAGGTACATGCACCTAAACATCCTTCACAAATCTGAATAACATGAATAAGAGGATCGAATCTGATTTTTGGAAGACCTACTTTAGGATTTGATGAAAATCCACACTCTCTTTGGATTACTCCATTTAATGTGTTTTTAACAACTTCGAATGAAGAATCTAGTTTATGTGGACCTATCCAGCTTGCATTTGGTGCTATTTTGCTTAGTTTTTCAGGATCTATCTCAACCATACATCCACTAACAATTATTTTAACTTCAGGATAATTTTTCTGTAATTTTCCAATCCGATTTGTAATTTTGCTTTCTGTGGGATTTTTGACATAACATGTGTTTATAATAGCTATATCAGATTTTTCAATAGAATCAACAAGTGCCACACCATTATCCACTAAATAACCTGCAATTATTTCAGAATCTGCTTTATTAAAAGTACAACCATAAGTTTCAATAAAAACTTTACAAATGTGCTCTTTTTTATCAATTAAAACCATAATTTAATCCCACAACACAATAAATTAAATTAAATTATAAATAAAATAGGTCAGCTAAAATAAAATTAAAAAAATAGACCAATAATATAAAAATAAATTACAAAATTATAAATAAATTATAAATTTAGACTATAAACTTAGACTAATGTAAACAAACTACCAAACAATATTAAATAAATTTATTAAGAGAATTTAGGTTTTTTAAGTTTTTTAGAATGAATATTACTAGTTAAATCATAATCATAATTTCTTAAATTTATAGGTCGCCCATAAACCCGTCTTATAACTGATGCCTTAGCAGCACCTTTTTTCATCTTTCTTTCTAATGTTTTAATCGTGTGAACTTTAAAAATGTTCTTCTCTAGTTTAATAACATCTTCAACCTTTATTCTGTAATCCCTATCTAAATCTATTTTATAAGAAGTTACATCCCCACCAAAATCAATAGATACTCCTATACGAGAAGGTATTTCAATTGATGATGACCATATTGTTTCAACATCTCTTACAAAAGCCTTATCTACTCTTTTTCCAGATTTTAATTCAAGTGCATTTATTTCAGCTTGACCTAAATCAGACAATACTATATTACCACTTGATAATTCATCATCAGGATTTAATTTAATAAATGTTTTCATAGATTCATTATTTTTACTAATAATTAATCTATATTCCACAGGTCTAGTTTCAGTTATTGAGTCTTTAAAGACAAATCCACAATCATTACATTTTAATAACAATTCACTTATTTCTTTACTTTTAGATGAAACCTTTTTTGATTTTAGTGTTTCAGTTGAATCGCATCCACAAATTGGACATTCCATTTTCAAAACCTCTTAAATATATAACAATATAATTGGCAAATATAATTTATAACTATTATTTATTAATATTCCTTAAATTTATTATTATACTTATAATTATTAAAACTATTACTAAAATTTAACACTGATTTCGAAAAAATAAAAAATTTTTTCAAAATCCTTTTTGAAGCCATAAAAACTGATTTAGGTACTTATGGGAGATTTTGCAAAATTTTCTATTTTGCGAAATCAGTGTATAATTTAACACTGATTTCGAAAAAATAAAAAATTTTTTCAAAATCCTTTTTAAAGCCATAAAAACTGATTTAGGTACTTATGGGAGATTTTGCAAAATTTTCTATTTTGCGAAATCAGTGTATAAATATTTTTATTAAAATAAAATACTAAAAAGTAGTGTCCAAATTATATTAATTATATTGATAATAGCCATTATAAAATTAATAAAAGTATTTGTAACCTATGTTTTAATAATAGCTATTTTAAATTTAAACAAATTTATTCTTTTTCTCTGAGATAGTGATTAACTAACCCCTTCTCATTAAGAATATTTAGCATGAATTCCTTAAAAGGAGCGATTGAAAAAGTTTGATTATTTGTTAAATTTGAAATAATTCCTTTTTCTAAGTTAATATTAAGAATATCTCCTTCATCAGATTCTATATCTGCAACAATAACTGGAAGACCAATATTAATTGCATTTCTATAAAATATTCTTGCAAATGATTTAGCTATTACTGCACTTACTCCAGAATATTTAATAGATACTGGAGCTTGTTCTCTTGAAGAACCACAACCGAAATTCCAACCTCCAACTATGATATCTCCATCCCCCACTATTGAAGCGAAATCAGGTCTCTCTCCTGCCATGACATGACTAGCTAACTCTTTTGGATCAAAAGTTCTTAAAAATCTTCCAGGAATAATAACATCTGTATCAATGTTATCTCCAAATTTCCATACTTTTCCTTCTATTAATTCCATTTAAAAAAAACCTATAAAATTTTGTTATAATTAAGTAATTCGTTGTTAATGTTATAATAACTTTGAAAGTTATTAATATTTACATTGCAATATTACTAATTTAGTATAAATTATTACAAATAATTACCTTTGAAGTTCATAACCTGTATTTTGAGCTTTAGTTATAAAAACATCACCATTTTCTCCAATGAATTCTTTAGTTGCTTTAAAAACTTCTTTAGTATTGCCTTCAGTTATTCCATAGATACTTGGACCAAAAGAACTCATTCCAACACCATAAGCTCCTGCTTCTCTCATATTTGCCATTGCAGATTTTATAATATCTGATTGAAGGTTAACTTCGACTTTTTTAAATCCTAAGTTTTGTATTTGATCAATAGACTTTCCAAAACACTCTATGTTTTTTTCAAGTAAAAATGGCAACAAATTCATTAAAATAAGATGAGATAATTTCTCAACATCCTGTTTTGGAACTGGACAATATTCTGTGAAAATATCAACTTCTTTTTGACCAGTTACAGATGTGTCAGCTCTTGGAATAGCTACGATAATATCCCATTCCTCAGGAAAATCATAAATTCCTAGTAAATGTGGAGGTTTGGCTGGAGATGCTGCAGAAGGTAGGAATGTTCCTTTTTCTTTTAGATTATGCCCTCCATCAAGAATAAAACCTCCATAATCAAAAGAAAAAATCCCAATTCCTGAAGTTCCACCTCTACCAGTAATTTTACCTAATTCTACACTACTTATATCTTTATCAAAAGTAGAATCAGTAGTTGAAATAGAATTATCTTCTTTTAAATGTTCATATACTAATTTTGATGTAGCAAGAGAAATTTGAGTACCAGAACCAAGTCCAGAATGAGGAAGATATGCTTTTTTAACTGTGAAATGAAATCCCCCATCTATATTGTAATAAGACATAGTTTTCTCTGCAGAACTTGTAATTTTTTTAATGCATTCTGATTTTATCTCATTACTATTAATTTCAGAGTCAAAATCAATCATAACGCCATTATCAGATAACTCACTTTTTAATGAAAAGTTAGGATCAGCTAATGTTAGACCAATTCCTCCATCAGCTCGACCATAAGACCCATTGAGATCTATTAAGGTCATATGTAGCCTTGAAGGTGTTTTAATAATCATCATATCACTATTCCAGTAATTAAATTATAATTCTTATAAGACCATTATAATATTTAATTATTTGCAAATGATTTCCAAACTTATGAAATATCAACATTTAATACAATACAAATTTTTGTATAATATAAGAAATAGCTAAATAATATAAAAGCTAAATAATATAAATAATAGTTAGAAGAATTAAAATAAAAGACCAATATTTAAAATAAATCATTAAACTTTAGAAATAAATAATATAATCCAAATTATACTTTTATTTAAGATTCTAAAGTTTTTTCTGGTTTTAATGGCGTTGAGAATTCTTCTTCAATTTGGCTTCGGTATATTGAATTCATAGTACAGAATGGAATAATACGTCCGTCAGGTACAGCATAATGAATTACACATTTCTTAACGCGGTCTTCATCAAAATTAAATGGATCCATGAAATGCATGCATGAAATTAATAATGAATTTTTGTGGAAATCACCTAACGAATCATATGATCTCTTTTTAAGTACATTAACAAGAATATCTTTGATATTTATAGAATCAGGAGTGTTATCTTTATCTAATACCTTTGGAATTTCTTTAAGAGAACTAGCTAAAACTCTGGATTTAATAGCAAATCCTCCTTCTTCTAATCTATGTGCATTTTCATCTAAAAGTTCTAAGAACCTATCAACATCAATAAAATTAGTTACAGGTATTATTTTCTCATCATCATCCACAAATATGTAAGTAGCTATTCCACAATGTTGATGGCAATTAAGAGTCACAGATGGTTCTTTACCCTCTAATGCCCCTATAAAATTAGAAAATGGCTCAACAGCAGAAGGAGGGTAGAAATCATCTGGAACAATTGCACGATTTGTTTGTTCTGTAACAAGTTCTATGAAGTCAGGAATAGTTACTCTTTGTTCTTCTACTTGATCTGCAGGAGTCCTTCCAGCAAAAGAAACTGGTTGGAAATTAACACCATGAACAATGTCCCTATTTTTAATAGCAAATCTTATAATATCTCCTATTTGATCATCATTGATTCCCTTAACTATTGTTGGAACAAGAACTATTCCAAGCCCTACTTTTCTACAGTTTTCAATAGCTTTTAATTTTTGAGGAAGTATATTTTTACCTCTATTATAGACATAAGGTTCTTCAGTTACTCCATCAAATTGAAGATAAACTGTATTTAAACCTACATCAACAAGTTCTTTTGCAAAACTTTCTTTTCTAGCTATTCTCAAACCATTTGTAGCTATTTGTGTATGTGAAAATCCTTCATCTCTTGCTAATTTTAAAAGCTCAGCTATATCTTTCCTTACTGTTGGTTCTCCTCCAGCATATTGAATAGCTGGTGTTGGAGTAGGTTCTAAGTCTCTAAGGTTTTTAAGCATTTGACGAATCTCATCAAAACTTGGTTCATATAACCTTTTAGAAGTAGCTGCATTTGCAAAACATACTGGACATTTAAGATTGCATCTATTAGTAACATCAATTAAACCAAGAACTGTACTTGTTTCATGATTCTCACAAATCCCACAGTTATTTGGGCATCCTTCATTATGAGTAGTTACTTGCGGATTGTCCACTGATTTAATTGTTGGAATAAAATCATTCACTTTTTTGTAGATTTCAGCATTACTCCAATAAGTATTATCAAATTTCCCATGTTGAGGGCACTCTTTCTTTATTCTGATTTTTCCATCTTCTTCATATACTTCTGCTTCTAATGATTCAAAACATACAGGACATAAACTTTTTGTCTTTTTAATAAACACCCAATCACCTAATTAAAGAATTTAAATGAATTTGTTAGTGAATAATTATAAAATTTATAAATATAATAAAATTAAAAACATAGCTATTATAATTAACATACATCATGTGATTAATTTTAATAATAATTGAAATTCAATATAACTATATGTAATCTAATATATACTAAATTAATAACTCATATATTAAATACAATAAATCACATAATATATTAAAAATTCATGGTTTTAGAAATATTATTAAACTCCATTATTAATTAATACATTAGAATATATTGTATTTATCCTATATTTATATTATGACTATATCTTAATATTTCAGTAAATTGTACTATTCTAATTTAATCATACTATAATAGTACATTATAATAAATATACATTATAATATTAGTTATTATTGTGTAATTAATACTATTGATTATCAATCATGTGAATTAATTTTAATAAATAGATATAATATAATTTTAATAAATATATAATATAAAGTTAATCATATAAAATGCAAATAAAAAGTTAATCATATAATTGACTTTAAAATTTAATTAAAAGGTTAAATAAGATTATAATTTTTATTAAAAAAAGCATTTTCTATGGTTAATGATTATTATCATGAAATAAATTTTGATCAAACTTATTTCCAGCGAGAATTTAGAAAACTCTATATTTTCTCGTTTTAAAAGTTTGAATAATACCCTATATTATTTTTATAGAGGAAATTTAATGAATCAAACTATAAACTTTCTTATAACCTGTTTAAGTATTGGTGTTTTTCTATTACCTGCATACATTGCAAATCTGAGCGGTCTTGCATTTGGGGGCGAAACTCCATTAGATTTAGGAAAAAACTTCATTGATGGACGTAGAATTTTAGGAAATGGTGTCACATGGAAAGGTTTAATCTTTGGAACAATAGCTGGAACAATAGCTGGAACAATTATTGGAGTACTCGAAGGAAGCGTGCTCTACGGGTTTATCGTTGGGCTTTTACTTAGTTTTGGATCTTTAACAGGTGATGCAGTAGGAAGTTTTATTAAAAGACGATTAAAAATAGACCAAGGACGACCTGCACCTATAATGGATCAATTAGATTTTTTTGTAGGGGCTTTGATATTGGTTTCACTTGTGGTTAATATAGATGGGACTACAATTATAGTTGGAGCAATTATTACATTAATTCTTCATTTAAGTAGTAATAGTGTTGCATATTTACTTAAAATAAAAGATGTTTGGTATTAAACACTAAAAAAATTATTAATAAGTTATATATTAACAATATACATAATTAAGAACCTCACAAATTCCTAAAAATCTAAAAAATTAAAAAATTAAAAAATCAAAGAAAGTGTTATATTATATGAATTAATGTCAAATACTCCTAGTACAAATAGAAACCTATGGAAAAATTTAAAAATGGATTAAAGATAAATTAAAGAGAACCTTTATCAATTAAAAAAATTTATTTCATTCTATGTATTTAAATTTCATTTCCAAGAGTACAATCAAGGCAAAACCTACAATCATCAAAATAACACAAAAAGCTATATCAAATAGAGATCCTCCAATATTAGTTGTTATTTGATTAACAGGAATTCTTAGTGTTCCAATCATTATTCCAATTAGCAAAGCTAATGTTATTTCTTCATGATGTTGTAATAGGTAATCTAACAACTTTGAGAATCCTAAAATTCCAATTAATGCACCTACACAGAATGTTATAACTTCTACCAAGTTAAATGAATTTAAAGCATTTAACATATAGTGATATTGTCCTAGTAATAATAAAATGAATGCTCCAGAAATTCCTGGAAGGATCATTGCACAAATAGCTACCATTCCTGAAAGAAACAATACAGGTAAAGTGTGGTTTGTTGCAATTGGATTTAATCCAACAAAGATATAAGCTAAAACAAACCCTATTATTGAAATCAATATGATTTTAGGAGAAAAATGTACAATTTGTTTATATAAAACATAGGATGAAGCTAATATTAAACCTAAAAAGAAAGCAAATGTAATTGCAGTGTAATCTTCAAGTAAAAAAGATATAACTTTAGAAAGTGTTAACATTGCTATGGCAATTCCAAGAAGAAGAGGAATGAATAATTGAAAATCAATTTCATCTAAAAAACTTCTTTTAAATTCTGAAAAATCACCCTTAAACAGCGGTTTAATGAATTTAAAATTTATTTTTCCGATGGCATGAACAAGTCTTTCGTATATTCCTGTGATTAAAGCAATAGTACCTCCAGAAACACCAGGGATGATGTCTGCAGATCCCATAAATAATCCACGTATAAAGATCAATATTGGTTCTATAAATTTATTTGTCATTAAATCACTCAATAATATTTTGATTAATAAAATTTATTATTATTTTACAATTCGAATTTTAATAAAATTAAATCATTACCTAATAAAAATATATAATACTTATTAAATATGTCGTTATTTATAATTATTCTTAATTATTTATATTTATTTATAATTAATTTATAAGTATTTATTAACTTTTTATATCTATTATTATATTTTATTTATATTTTATAGGGGATGTTCCATAATTCAATAGATAATTAGTTAAGACTTATTTTCTTAAATAAGTATTTTGAGAGCCTTATATTGCTGATAAATTAATTATATGGATATTTAATTAGTTATATAAATTG
>NZ_LWMT01000137.1 GCF_001639265.1 Methanobrevibacter filiformis | reverse complement strand
GACTAATGCTTCTGGTGTTTTTGTTATTGAGAATTTAACTAATAACAGTAAAGTGCAGTTTGTTAGTGCTAATGCAAGTAAAGGATCATATAATAATGTTTCTGGGATTTGGAATATTGGTGATTTGGGCACTGGTGAATCTGTAAGTTTAAATATTACTGTTTTAGTCGTTGGTAATGGTAGTATTTTGAATGTTGTGAATGTTACTACTGATGAGCCTAATACTGGTGATCCTGATGATAATGAAACTGTCACTGTAAACGATACTGTTAATGTGAGTATTGTTAAGGTTGCGAATGTTACTGTTGTGAGTGTTGGTGATAATGTCTTATACACAATCACTGTGACTAATAATGGTTTGACTAATGCTACTGGTGTTTTCGTTATTGAGAATTTAACTAATAATAGTAAAGTGCAGTTTGTTAGTGCTAATGCAAGTAAAGGAATATACAATAATGTTTCTGGGATTTGGAATATTGGTGATTTGAACACTGGTGAATCTGTAACCTTAAACCTAACTGTTCTTGTTACTGGCACAGGAAATATCACAAACATTGTGAATGTTACTACTAATGAGCCTAATACTGGTGATCCTGATGATAATGAGACTGTTGTTGTAAATAACACTGTTAATGTGAGTATTGTTAAGGTTGCGAATGTTACTGTTGCGAGTGTTGGTGATAATGTTTTATACACTATTACTGTGACTAATAATGGTTTGACTAATGCTTCTGGTGTTTTTGTTATTGAGAATTTAACTAATAATAGTAAAGTGCAGTTTGTTAGTGCTAATGCAAGTAAAGGATCATATAATAATGTTTCTGGGATTTGGAATATTGGTGATTTGAGTACTGGTGAATCTGTAAGTTTGAATATCACTGTTTTAGTCGTTGGTAATGGTAGTATTTTGAATGTTGTGAATGTTACTACTGATGAGCCTAATACTGGTGATCCTGATGATAATGAGACTGTTGTTGTTAATGATACTGTTAATGTGAGTATTGTTAAGGTTGCGAATGTTACTGTTGCGAGTGTTGGTGATAATGTTTTATACACTATTACTGTGACTAATAATGGTTTGACTAATGCTACTGGTGTTTTTGTTATTGAAAATTTAACAAATAACAATAAAGTGCAGTTTGTTAGTGCTAATGCAAGTAAGGGAATATATAATAATGTTTCTGGGATTTGGAATATTGGTGATTTGGGCACTGGTGAATCTGTAAGTTTGAATATCACTGTTTTAGTCGTTGGTAATGGTAGTATTTTGAATGTTGTGAATGTTACTACTAATGAGCCTAATACTGGTGATCCTGAGGATAATGAGACTGTCACTGTAAATAACACTGTTAATGTGAGTATTGTTAAGGTTGCGAATGTTACTGTTGCAAGTGTTGGTGATAATGTTTTATACACAATCACTGTGACTAATAATGGTTTGACTAATGCTTCTGGTGTTTTTGTTATTGAGAATTTAACTAATAATAGTAAAGTGCAGTTTGTTAGTGCTAATGCAAGTAAAGGAATATATAATAATGTTTCTGGGATTTGGAATATTGGTGATTTGAGTACTGGTGAATCTGTAACCTTAAACCTAACTGTTCTTGTTACTGGCACAGGAAATATCACAAACATTGTGAATGTTACTACTGATGAGCCTAATACTGGTGATCCTGAGGATAATGAGACTGTTGTTGTTAATGATACTGTTAATGTGAGTATTGTTAAGGTTGCGAATGTTACTGTTGTGAGTGTTGGTGATAATGTTTTGTACACTATTACTGTGACTAATAATGGTTTGACTAATGCTTCTGGTGTTTTTGTTATTG
>NZ_LWMT01000136.1 GCF_001639265.1 Methanobrevibacter filiformis | reverse complement strand
GTACCATTAACACTAACACTACTATTAACCTTACTATCAGGAACAAGATTAATAACCAAAGTAGTATTAATAAGCACACCACCAAACTCAGTACTATTCACAGCAGCAGTATAATTAACATCCCCAACAAAAGTAGCAACAACACTAATCTCACTAGAAGAATTAACAATGCAAGTAATATTCCAATCACCATTATCATCAGTAGTACTAGTATAATTAAAACCATCCACAGTCACTATAACAGTCACACCACTAACATTATCACCATACTCATCTTTCAAAGTACCATTAACACTAACACTACTATTAACCTTACTATCAGGAACAAGATTAATAACCAAAGTAGTATTAATAAGCACACCACCAAACTCAGTACTATTCACAGCAGCAGTATAATTAACATCCCCAACAAAAGTAGCAACAACACTAATCTCACTAGAAGAATTAACAATGCAAGTAATATTCCAATCACCATTACTATCAGTAGTACTAGTATAATTAAAACCATCCACAGTCACTATAACAGTCACACCACTAACATTATCACCATATTCATCTTTTAAAGTACCATTAACACTAACACTACTATTAACCTTACTATTAGGAACAGGATTAATAACCAAAGTAGTATTAATAAGCACACCACCAAACTCAGTATTATTCACAGCAGCAGTATAATTAACATCCCCAATAAAAGTAGCAATGACATTGATTTCGCTAGAAGAATTAACAATGTAAGTAATATTCCAATTACCATTACTATCAGTAGTACTAGTATAATTAAAACCATCCACAGTCACTATAACAGTCACACCACTAACATTATCACCATACTCATCTTTTAAAGTACCATTAATACTAACACTACTATTAACCTTACTATCAGGAACAGGATTAATAACCAAAGTAGTATTAATAAGCACACCACCAAACTCAGTATTATTTGCAGCAGCAGTATAATTAACATCCCCAATAAAAGTAGCAACAACACTAATCTCACTAGAAGAATTAACAATGTAAGTAATATTCCAATTACCATTACTATCAGTAGTACTAGTATAATTAAAACCATCCACAGTCACTATAACAGTCACACCACTAACATTATCACCATACTCATCTTTCAAAGTACCATTAACACTAACACTACTATTAACCTTACTATCAGGAACAGAATTAATAACCAAAGTAGTATTAATAAGCACACCACCAAACTCAGTACTATTAACAGCAGCAGTATAATTAACATCCCCAATAAAAGTAGCAACAACACTGATTTCACTAGAAGAATTAACAATGTAAGTAATATTCCAATTACCATTACTATCAGTAGTACTAGTATAATTAAAACCATCCACAGTCACTATAACAGTCACACCACTAACATTATCACCATACTCATCTTTCAAAGTACCATTAACATTAACACTACTATTAACCTTACTATTAGGAACAGGATTAATAACCAAAGTAGTGTTAATAAGCACACCAGCAAACTCAGTATTATTTGCAGCAGCAGTATAATTAACATCCCCAATAAAAGTAGCAATGACACTGATTTCACTAGAAGAATTAACAATGTAAGTAATATTCCAATTACCATTACTATCAGTAGTACTAGTATAATTAAAACCATCCACAGTCACTATAACAGTCGCACCACTAACATTATCACCATATTCATCTTTTAAAGTACCATTAACATTAACACTACTATTAACCTTACTATCAGGAACAGAATTAATAACCAAAGTAGTATTAATAAGCACACCACCAAACTCAGTACTATTCACAGCAGCAGTATAATTAACATCCCCAATAAAAGTAACAAC
>NZ_LWMT01000135.1 GCF_001639265.1 Methanobrevibacter filiformis | reverse complement strand
CCAGTAGTGTTAGAAACCTTAACAACACTCACATTAACATTATTACTCACATTAATAGTTTCATTATCTGATCCATTATTAGTGTTAGTGTTATTCTGATCCACAGACACACTCGCAGTATTAATAACTGTACCATTACCAATAATAACAACAGTAATACTCAAAGCAACCGTTTCACCAGCACCAAGAGACCCAATAGACCAAACACCAGTAACATTATCATAAGAACCATTACTACCTACAAAACTCAAAACACTAGTATTCAACAAATCAGTCACAAATACACCAGTAGCATTACCAGAACCGTTGTTAGTCACAGTAATAGTATAAGTAATAATATCACCAATATTCGCTGATCCAGTAGTGTTAGAAACCTTAACAACACTCACATTAACATTATTACTCACATTAATAGTTTCATTATCTGATCCATTATTAGTGTTAGTGTTATTCTGATCCACAGACACACTCGCAGTATTAATAACTGTACCATTACCAACAATAACAACAGTAATACTCAAAGCAACACTTTCACCAGCACCAAGAGACCCAATAGACCAAACACCAGTAACATTATCATAAGAACCATTACTACCTACAAAACTCAAAACACTAGCATTCAACACATCAGTCACAAACACACCAGTAGCATTACCAGAACCATTATTAGACACAATAATAGTATAAGTAATAACATCACCAATATTCGCTGATCCAGTAGTGTTAGAAACCTTAACAACACTCACATTAACATTATTACTCACATTAATAGTTTCATTATCAGACCCATTATCCACATTAGTATTATTCTGATCCACAGACACACTCGCAATATTAATAACTGTACCATTACCAACAATAACAACAGTAATACTCAAAGCAACCGCTTCACCAGCACCTAAATCACCAATAGACCAAACACCAGTAACATTATCATAAGAACCATTACTACCTACAAAACTCAAAACACTAGCATTCAACACATCAGTCACAAACACACCAGTAGCATTGCCAGAACCATTATTAGACACAATAATAGTATAAGTAATAACATCACCAATATTCGCAGTACCAGTAGTATTAGAAACCTTAACAACACTCACATTAACATTATTACTCACAATAATAGTTTCATTATCAGACCCATTATCCACATTAGTATTATTCTGATCCACAGACACACTCGCAGTATTAATAACTGTACCATTACCAATAATAACAACAGTAATACTCAAAGCAACACTTTCACCAGCACCAAGAGACCCAATAGACCAAACACCAGTAACATTATCATAAGAACCATTACTACCTACAAAACTCAAAACACTAGCATTCAACACATCAGTCACAAACACACCAGTAGCATTACCAGAACCATTATTAGACACAATAATAGTATAAGTAATAACATCACCAATATTCGCTGATCCAGTAGTGTTAGAAACCTTAACAACACTCACATTAACATTATTACTCACATTAATAGTTTCATTATCAGACCCATTATCCACATTAGTATTATTCTGATCCACAGACACACTCGCAATATTAATAACTGTACCATTACCAATAATAACAACAGTAATACTCAAAGCAATCGCTTCACCAGCACCTAAATCACCAATAGACCAAACACCAGTATTATCATCATAAGAACCATTACTACTTACAAAACTTAAAACAGTAGTATTCAACAAATCAGTTACATATACACCAGTAGCATTACCAGAACCGTTATTAGTCACAGTAATAGTATAAGTAATAGTATCACCAATATTCGCTGATCCAGTAGTGTTAGAAACCTTAACAACACTCACATTAACATTATTACTCACATTAATAGTTTCATTATCAGACCCATTATCCACATTAGTATTATTCTGATCCACAGACACACTCGCA
>NZ_LWMT01000134.1 GCF_001639265.1 Methanobrevibacter filiformis | reverse complement strand
GGTATTATATACTAATTCTATATATTTAATTAACTATTTAATATTTTTAATTATTATATTTAATATTTAGATAATTAATTAAATTATTTAATATGTATTTTATATATTTAATTGATTATTTAATAATTTAGTTCTATTATATTTATTATTTAATTAATTATTGGATATAATTATTATCTATGTAAATATCTTAACTTTTCCTGTTTTTCTATTTTCATATTTTCTATTTCATTATTGTGCTTGTATCTTGAATTTTGATTTATCATTTTAATCATAAAGTTTATTATCTAATTTTTTTATAATTATAAACTAATGAAAATAACACATAAAATATAAGTTGATTATTTATGAGTGCTACTATAAATGAAAATTACCTTTTATTACAAAATAGCTATTTGTTTGCAGAAATTGCAAGAAGAGTCGATGAATTCCAAGGTGAAAATCCTGATAAAGATATAATTAGAATGGGTATTGGAGATGTTACAAAACCATTAAGTCCTTCTGTAATCAAAGCATTTAAAGATGCAGTTGATGAGATGGCAGATCCTGACAAGTTTAGAGGCTATGGTCCAGAACAAGGCTATTCATTTTTAGCTGAGGCTATTATTAAAAACGATTTTGAACCATTAAATATAAGTTTAGACATTGATGAAGTTTTCATAAGTGATGGTGCTAAATGTGATACTGGAAATATTCAGGAAATCTTTGATTTAGATAATATTGTAGCTGTTACAGACCCAGTTTATCCAGTTTATGTGGATACTAATGTAATGGCAGGTAGAACTGGTCACGCACTTGATAATGGCAAATATGATGGATTAGTTTACCTTCCATGTACTGAGGAGAATGGATTTATTCCTTCACTTCCAGAAACTCCTGTTGATTTGATTTATCTTTGTTTCCCAAATAATCCTACTGGAACTACATTAACTACTAGTCAATTGGCTGAATTTGTTAAATATGCAAAAGAAAACCATTCTATAATCCTATTTGATGCAGCTTACGAAAAATTCATAACTGAGGATGATGTTCCACATAGTATCTATGAAATTGAAGGAGCCAAAGAAGTAGCTATTGAATTTAGGAGCTTTTCAAAAACAGCAGGTTTTACAGGTACTCGATGTGCTTATACTATAGTTCCAAAAGAACTTAAAGTACATGATAGTGAAGGCAAGCTTCAATCTTTAAATAATCTGTGGAATAGGCGTCAAACAACTAAGTTCAATGGTGTGTCATATCCTATTCAAAAAGCAGCAGAAGCAACATATTCTTCTTCTGGTAAAGCAGAAATTAATGAAAACATAGAGTATTATCTTGAAAATGCGAAAGCAATTAGAGATAGTCTTGTTAAAATAGGATTAAATGTTTATGGTGGTATTAACTCTCCATATATTTGGATTAAAACACCAAATGATATGAAATCTTGGGATTTTTTTGATCTTCTTCTAAATAAAGCTAACATAGTTGGAACTCCCGGTGCAGGTTTTGGTCCAAGTGGGGAGGGTTATCTTAGGTTAACTGCATTTAACACTCTTGAAAATACAAAAGAAGCGATGGATAGAATATCTAAACTTTCTTTTTAGTTATTCTTTTATATTGGTCCCTTGTATTAATCTATTATATTATTTACTTTTATTTAAATTCTTATTTTATTATTATTTATTAGTATTATTTTTTTTATTAGTATTATTAATTAGTATTATTAGTATTATTTTTTTTATTAGTATTATTAATTAGTATTATTAGTATTATTTTTTTTATTAGTATTATTAATTAGTATTATTAGTATTATTTTTTTTATTAGTATTTTGGCTGTGCAATAATTAATTTTTCAGTTGATGGATGACAGTGAATTTTCTTAGTTGTGGTTAGATTGTAAATTATTTTTTGTAGTTTTTTTTATTTGTTGTCTATGTTTTTCATTGAATATCTATT
>NZ_LWMT01000133.1 GCF_001639265.1 Methanobrevibacter filiformis | reverse complement strand
AAACACATTAAAAAAGTTTAAAACTAAAACACAAAAAATAGACTAAAAAACTAAAACAAAAACTAAAAAACATCTAAAACCATATCCAACAATCATAAACCTTTATTTTAATTATGGATAATCTCCTTTAAAACATCAATTCTTCTATAACTCAATTTCTTACATTCTTATTGTTTTTTCTCAGATTGTTCAATATATCTATTCGTTTAAATAGATACAATTTAGCCAAACTTTAAATAGTTGTTTATAAATAATTTTAATTATATACACTAACCATTGGGATACTTTTTTAGTTTTTTTAGTTTTTTTAGTTTTAATGGTTGTTATAGTCTTATATTTTATATTAATGATTATATGAGGAAATACGAATGTTTAGAATTTTTAAAAATTATGAGAGTAAAAACAAGCATTTATTGGCTTTGTTCGTATTAACGGTCATTATTACACTAATGATTTCTTCTGTTAATGGTGCTAATGTCACGGTTTCAGGTAATTCTTTTACTGATGTTGAAAATTCTTTCAATTCAGGAGACATTGTTAACTTAGGAAGTAATACTTATTTTTCGGATGGTAATAGGATCGATGTAGATGTGAATAATGTTGCTTTTATAGGTAATAAGAATAATCATGCTGTTTTTGATGGTAGGGGTAATGGTGTAACTATTTTTGATGTTAGTGGTCGAAATGTGACTTTTAAATATATTGATTTTAAAAATGTGAAGTCTCATTCTTCTGGTGGATGTATCAAAGCAACTAATACTATATATGTGGATAATTGTCTTTTTAAAGATAATGAAGCTGAAAGTGGTAGTGCTATTGGTTTATTTGAAGACGGAGAAAATTCCGTGATTGAGAATTCTATTTTTATTAATAATCACGGCGTTAATCCAGGGTCTGATAATTATATTGAAGGAGGAGCCATTGATACTCATGTTACAAATATTTCAATTCGTAATTGTTCTTTTGAAAATAATTTTGCTTTAAATAGAGGTGGAGCAATTTCTTTAGCTTTTGGAACTGATCAAGTTATTGATTGTATTTTTAAAAATAATTCAGCTCCAAGTGCGGGTGCAATTTATAGTAGAAACTCTACAGCAACCATAATAAACTGTACCTTTGAAGATAATAATGTTACACTTGATGGTGGAGCTGTTTTCTCAAGAGCATCAAATTTATCAATCACAAATTCTAAATTCATAAGTAATATTGCAGGAGATACTGGTGGAGCTATTTATCATGATCCAGTTGATTTTATTGTTAGTTTTAACATATCTGGTTCTACTTTTAAAGATAATAATGCAGATACTGGTGGAGCAATATACTCTTTTGGTTCTACAATTATAGATAACTCTGATTTTCTAAATAATTGTGCTATTAGGTCTGCAGGTGCAATTCGTACAGGTGAAGACTTAAAACTAGCAAGGTCCACATTTTCAGGAAATATTGCAGGTAACAGTGGGGGAACACTATATTTAGACTGTGTCAAAAACTTCAGGGTGAACAAGTGAAAAAATTCAATGAAAAGTACAACATATACATGTAATGTTCAGTATAATTCAAAAAAAAGTGAGTATAATAACATTAATTAAATGGAGGAAGAATATAGTTAAATCTATGCAAAGAGAAAACAAACTTCCTCCAAGTAATAATTTGAATGTTAAAATATATAATACTGATGGTACCAAGAGAGTTGTGATAGAAGAAGAAATATTATACTTAGATAATCGTGTAGACCCAACATATCATCAAACATTGGAAGAAATGACAGGTAGGAGTCTTAAATGTCGTTACATCGATAATAGTGATTTTAAATGTGAATGTTGTGGTTCAGACTCATTTAAAATACATGATTATGGTCTTAGAAATCTGAATAAAAATCAAAAAATAGAATCCACAATTTACAAATGTAGGAAATGTGGAAAAACACATCAAACACCA
>NZ_LWMT01000132.1 GCF_001639265.1 Methanobrevibacter filiformis | reverse complement strand
TAGTAAAGTTTAATAATCTTTGTGTTGAAATATGATTTTATGCATTAATGACTTTAATAATCTTTTTTTTATTAAGTTTTTGTGCATTTATTATGAAATTTGTATTAATAAATTAGTGCTTTTGTATGAATCATGTTTTGATAAATGGCATACTGACTAAGAGATACTTATTTAGACATGTATGGTTTTATACTATGTTTATTTATGTTTTTTCTAGTATATTGTGTCTTTTAGATTTCTTGTTCGTATTGTATTGTATATTGCATTTCTGATGTTTATTTCATTAGTTGCAGCTACTTTATTGGAGCCTAAAAGCATTAAGACACCATTACTACGCTTAAGATAACCATTTACGCCTTCAGTTTGGAACCGTTCAGCATAAATAGTTAAATAGCGTTTTTGAGTCATTTTATTAATCATTTCATGTTTAAGTGTGGTGATTCTGTAGTTTATAGGAGTTACACCATCACCACACGAACATTTTTCCTTAAATGGGCATGATGAATGGGACAAGCAATAGTAATTGTATGATCTTTCCATGTATTTTGGATTAGAGTTATGTTGACGATTATATTTGCTGTTTATCTCTTTAATGTTCTTTAATGGTAATATTTCACCATTTAAACATGTGATTTTGTTATTTCCTTTTTCAAAATATTTTTTACTTATTTTTTCCAATTCTTCAATACATGGGGCTTCTTTGAGTCCATTATTCACTCTGTAAATGTCATTAAGTTGTTTTGAGATTCCTTTGGGCATTATTAGTGCATTTATGTCATTTTTATCTGCTGTTTCTAAGTTTTCGTTAGAGAAATATCCTGAATCTAAAATGTAAATTGCTTTTTTGAGCATTTGTTCTATTTCTTTGTAATTTTTCCTTTCACCATATTCTTTAATCATTTCTAGTAGTAAAGTGAAATTTTCCCGTAATTCGTCCAGTACTTCTTTTAAAACTAAATTATCATTAGGTTTGTCTAGTAATAGTCCTCCAATAATTATTTTGCTTTCTGTGACTATTTCTTGTAAATTGAAGGCAAAATCGAAATTTCCTTTCTTTGTAGGCATCATAACAGCTTCAGGAAATGTAATACTAACATAATCATTATCTATTTCCTTAAATCGATCTTCAAATTCATTTATACGTTGGGACATATTTTTATTGTAAAGCATGATTCTTTTTCTAATGGTCTGTATGCTTTCTAAAATATCTTGGTCTTTTTTATATTCTTGTTCTTTGATTTTTAGTTCTTTTTTAATTCTTCGGATTGAATTTTTACTTTTATCGTGCAGTAAATTCCATTTTTTCATTAGTTTTAAAGCTTTTAATTCATCACGTGTGATAGTGTAGTGTTTAGATCCTTTAATTAATGCATCAGTACCGTCAATGAAAATATGGAGAAATTTTAGAATATGATGGTCATTTAAAACGAGTAATGTGTGTAGAAATATTTTTTTAATGGTAATGGAGTTGCTGTTTGATAAAAATCTGCTTAATGTTGTGGATGATGGTGTTTTACCATTTAGAAATGTTTTTAATATTATATCTGTTTTGCATAAACTAGCTATTTTATCTGTTCTATATTCATCAACTAAGATTCCGTAAGTAATCGCTCCTAAAAGTAATAAACGTGAAATAGCTTTTCTTCCTTTTTCAGATTTAAATTCTCCATTTAATTCATTGATTAAATCCTGAACACACTTATTATCAAATGAAGACAATATAGTTATAAAATCACGAGATTCTCTCCCAAATTTCTTTAACTTTTCAATAGTTATACCTAAATCCTCAATAGATTCAACAGCCATTTTTTTCAAACCTCCTTGGCTGTGCAATAATTAATTTTTCAGTTGATGGATGACAGTGAATTTTCTTAGTTGTGGTTAGATTGTAAATTATTTTTTGTAGTTTTTTTTATTTGTTGTCTATGTTTTTCATTGAATATCTATT
>NZ_LWMT01000131.1 GCF_001639265.1 Methanobrevibacter filiformis | reverse complement strand
TAGTCACAGTAATAGTATAAGTAATAATATCACCAATATTCGCTGATCCAGTAGTGTTAGAAACCTTAACAACACTCACATTAACATTATTACTCACATTAATAGTTTCATTATCTGATCCATTATTGGTGTTAGTGTTATTCTGATCCACAGTCACACTCGCAGTGTTAGTAACCGTACCATTACCAATAATAACAACAGTAATACTCAAAGCAACACTCTCACCAGCACCAAGAGACCCAATAGACCAAACACCAGTAACATTATCATAAGAACCATTACTACCTACAAAACTCAAAACAGTAGCATTCAACAAATCAGTCACATATACACCAGTAGCATTACCAGAACCATTATTAGACACAATAATAGTATAAGTAATAACATCACCAATATTCGCTGACCCAGTAGTATTAGAAACCTTAACAACACTCACATTAACATTATTACTCACATTAATAGTTTCATTATCAGACCCATTATCCACATTAGTGTTATTCTGATCCACAGACACACTCGCAGTATTAATAACTGTACCATTACCAATAATAACAACAGTAATACTCAAAGCAACACTCTCACCAGCACCAAGAGACCCAATAGACCAAACACCAGTAACATTATCATAAGAACCATTACTACTTACAAAACTCAAAACAGTAGCATTCAACAAATCAGTCACATATACACCAGTAGCATTACCAGAACCATTATTAGACACAATAATAGTATAAGTAATAACATCACCAATATTCGCTGATCCAGTAGTGTTAGAAACCTTAACAACACTCACATTAACATTATTACTCACATTAATAATTTCATTATCTGATCCATTATTGGTGTTAGTGTTATTCTGATCCACAGTTACACTCGCAGTATTAATAACTGTACCATTACCAATAATAACAACAGTAATACTCAAAGCAACCGTTTCACCAGCACCTAAATCACCAATAGACCAAACACCAGTAACATTATCATAAGAACCATTACTACCTACAAAACTCAAAACACTAGCATTCAACAAATCAGTCACATATACACCAGTAGCATTACCAAAACCATTATTAGACACAATAATAGTGTAAGTAATAACATCACCAATATTCGCTGACCCAGTAGTATTAGAAACCTTAACAACACTCACATCAACATTATTAGACACATTAATAGTTTCATTATCAGACCCATTATCCTCATTAGTGTTATTCTGATCCACAGACACACTCGCAATATTAATAACTGTACCATTACCAACAATAACAACAGTAATACTCAAAGCAACCGCTTCACCAGCACCTAAATCACCAATAGACCAAATACCAGTATTATTATCATAAGAACCATTACTACCTACAAAACTCAAAACACTAGCATTCAACAAATCAGTCACAAACACACCAGTAGCATTACCAGAACCATAATTAGACACAATAATAGTATAAGTAATAATATCACCAATATTCGCTGATCCAGTAGTGTTAGAAACCTTAACAACACCCACATTAACATTATTACTCACAGTAATAGTTTCATTATCAGACCCATTATCCACATTAGTATTATTCTGATCCACAGACACACTCGCAGTATTAATAACTGTACCATTACCAATAATAACAACAGTAATACTCAAAGCAACCGTTTCACCAGCACCTAAATCACCAATAGACCAAATACCAGTATTATTATCATAAGAACCATTACTACCTACAAAACTCAAAACAGTAGCATTCAACAAATCAGTCACATATACACCAGTAGCATTACCAGAACCATTATTAGTCACAGTAATAGTATAAGTAATAATATCACCAATATTCGCAGTGCCAGTAGTGTTAGAAACCTTAACAACACCCACATTAACATTATTACTCACAGTAATAGTTTCATTATCAGACCCATTATTGGTGTTAGTATTATTCTGATCCACAGTCACACTCGCAGTATTAATAACTGTACCATTACCAATAATAACAACAGTAATACTCAAAGCAACACTCTCACC
>NZ_LWMT01000130.1 GCF_001639265.1 Methanobrevibacter filiformis | reverse complement strand
GCTGCAACTAATGAAATAAACATCAGAAATGCAATATACAATACAATACGAACAAGAAATCTAAAAGACACAATATACTAGAAAAAACATAAATAAACATAGTATAAAACCATACATGTCTAAATAAGTATCTCTTAGTCAGTATGCCATTTATCAAAACATGATTCATACAAAAGCACTAATTTATTAATACAAATTTCATAATAAATGCACAAAAACTTAATAAAAAAAAGTTTATTAAAGTCATTAATGCATGAAGTCATATTTCAACACAAAGATTATTAAACTTTACTAAAAAATAATCAACAAAGATAAATCACTTAAAACCCAATAAACTAAATAATAATCCTTATTTTAACTTAATATTACTTCATCATCATAATATAAGCCAATAAGTATCAATTAACTAATCAATGAATTATGGAAGATCTCCATAAAGATTATTATTTCGGATATTTGTGTTATTTGAATCAAATACTGAAATGCCTGTGTATTTACTGTTTTTTAGGATATTTTTTAGGATGTCGATACTGTGTGATTCTGATATTGCAATACTCACTGTGTTTCCATCAAATGTATTATTTAAAACAGTGCTATATCGATCAAGGTATAAATCAAGACCATAATTACAATTTTTAAAGTAGTTATTTGAAATTTTACTAGTTTCTGTATCATATAAGCTGATACCTATGTTTACAATGCGATCTAAGTAATTATTATAGACTGTGCTATTTTTACTATTACTTATTTCAATTCCATCACTGTTATTTTTTAGTGTATTATGTCCAATATCAGCTTTTTGAGATTCACCAATTCGAATAGCTGTTAAATTAGTGTTTTGTATGTTGTTTGAAAGAATACTTACATATTTAAATTCTTCTAATGCAATTCCGCCTCCATTAAGGTTGCTTAATGTATTATTTTCTATTTTGAATTTAACGAAATTGTTTCCAAAAATAGCATCAGATCCGCTGTTAATTATAGTATTTTTAGTAATAGATCCATTAGGCACTTCATCAAATGAAATACCATATTCACCAGTTTTATTTAAATAGTTATTACTGACATCAAATAGATCTATGTTGTTTAGAGAAATACCAGTGTCTCCACTATTTTGTATATTATTTTGACTAATATTAGAATTTCCAACATCATTAATAAATATTCCATTCTCATGACTATTAGTTATAGTATTGTTTGAAACAGTGATTTTATTACCTGCATATAAATTAATTCCATCCTCTGAGGATTTACTTACTTTGTTTTTAGTGATAGTTCCATCTGTAAAGCCAGATATTAGAATTCCAGATTCACTACTATTTGTAATTGTATTATTAATTATTTTAATATTATTAACTGTGTTTCCTTCAATACCAGTAGAACCACTGCCATTTATGGTATTTTGGTTGATTTCAGTATCTTTAACTTCATCTAGTGTGATGCCAGTACCACCATTATTTTTTAAGTTGTTATTTATGATTTTAGTATTATTAGAAGAACTTACACTAACCCCACTGCCTTCACTATTGGATATAGCATTATAGCTAATTTCAGAATTTTTACTATCTCCTACATAAATACTATCCTCACTATCTGATATATTATTACGGCTTACTTTAACATTATTAGATGAATCAACAGCAATGCCATTTTTATTCATTTTGTTCCTACTAACTTCAGTAGTTTCAACTTCACTTAAAGAGATACCGTTAACTTGATTTTCATTTATGGTATTACCTGTAATTGTACTGTTATTAGATGAATCAACACTTATTCCACCATTTTCATTTTTTTCCACAATGTTTTTGTTGATTTTTACATTGTTAGATTCAGTTGCAGTGATTCCAGAACCACCATTTGTACTTAAGGTATTATAGTATGATACCTATTTTTTGACAATATATTCATCTATCCAATTTTCGACAAAAGATATTTCATCAACTAATTCGTAGTATAATTTAACCACTTCCTTTTTTAGGTATTCAATATCTGGAATGGGGTTTCTATGTAGTATATTTTTCATAGTTCTCCATAGT
>NZ_LWMT01000129.1 GCF_001639265.1 Methanobrevibacter filiformis | reverse complement strand
AAACATAAATCACTTAAAACCCAATAAACTAAATAATAATCCTTATTTTAACTTAATATTACTTCATCATCATAATATAAACCAATAAATATCAATTAACTAATCAATAAATTATGGAAGATCTCCTATAGAATTCTAATTCTTTCGAAATTTTGTTTTTAAACTGAGAGTATATGAAATCTGATTTTTCATTAGTGTCCATGTGCCAAAAACAAAAACTTATACTCCAATTAATGAAACTTTCTTCAACTTCTTCAAAAAGATTCAATTCAATTAATTCAGCTTTCAATGCTTTAATAGCATAATAAAAAGATAAAGGATCTTTTTCTCGTGTATTAGATAATGAATTATTCACATTTTGCCTATGGGTTGCTAAAACTTCAGGTACAGTTGTTATCCTTTTAGCTTTTACAAAAGATGTAAAAACAAAAAATAAATCATTACTACTTCTTAAATCTTGAAAATTTAAGTTATTATTTTTAACAAAAGAAGATTTATAAAGTTTATCCCAACTCCACCCTAGTGAAAAAGTGAAAACATCCTTTTTAATATCTTTATAATCAAATACTTCTTTTTTAGGAATATTTTTTAATGTCCCAGGAGTGTCAAAAAACTCTTTACTTTCGTTATTATATGCATTTGATTTGCAAATTGCGATATCTGCATTAAATTCTTCTGATTTACAATACATTTTTTCTAACATGTCTGGTTTGAAGAAATCATCAGCATCTAATATTGAAAGATATTTGCCTCTTGCTATTTTTAGTCCTTTATTTCTCGCAACACCAGCTCCATGATTTTCTTGATTAAGTATTTTTATTCTTTTATCTTTCTTTGAATAATCTTCTAATATTTCTAAAGAATTGTCTGTTGATCCATCATTTACACAAATAATTTCAATATTTTTTAGTGTTTGATTAACAATACTGTTCAAACATTCTTCTAAGTATTGTTCCGAATTATATATTGGTATAATTACTGATACTGTTGGCATAACATATAATTTACTAGGATTATTAATTATTGTTTGCAGAAATATCCAGTCATTTTTTGAAAATAAATGTTCTTTCAGCTGATTATTATTAGCAGCTACTACAAACTCGTCATGGAACTTATCTATAAATATATTTTTAAACTCTTCTCCTATTCTATCCAGTGCAAAAATGTAATGATGGAATTTTCTAAACTGAAAAACATAAATAAGTTTTTCTTTCAAATCAGTATTTTTATTTAAAAAATCTAATAAGAATGAGTGTTCACGATTTATTGCAAAAACTTTTCCTTTATCATGGACAGAAGAGTTGGGGTTATCAATTCTATACTTATAAAATCCTTGGTTTAAAAAATAGGCTCTTTTTGCGAATGCTAATGTTTGGAAACAAAAACCTACATCTTGAAAAGAAGCACCAGGTGTTTCATTAAAATAGATGGAATGTTTTTTAATAAAAGTTCTCTTATAAATTCCACTCCATATGCTTTGTGCGAAATTAAATATTCTAGTATCTTTTTTGGGTTCAATAATTTTATTATAAAATTCAACATTTGCTATTTTATGATAATCAAGCTTTGAGGCTTTACCTTCTCCTACTAACATTTGAAAATCTGCTTTTATGAAATCAACATTATTTTTCACAGCTTTATTTAAAAGTATTTTATACATATTCAAATCAATATAATCATCAGGTTCCACAATACCAATATAATCTCCTGTTGCATAATATAGTCCCAAATTCATTGTATGACCGTAACCAGAATTTGATTTAGATATTATTTTTATTCTTTTATCTTTTTTAGCATATTTCTTTAAAATAGCTAAACTATTATCTGTTGAACCATCATTCACACAAATTATTTCTATTTCTTGAAGTGTTTGATTTATTACACTATAGTATGATACCTATTTTTTGACAATATATTCATCTATCCAATTTTCGACAAAAGATATTTCATCAACTAATTCGTAGTATAATTTAACCACTTCCTTTTTTAGGTATTCAATATCTGGAATGGGGTTTCTATGTAGTATATTTTTCATAGTTCTCCATAGT
>NZ_LWMT01000128.1 GCF_001639265.1 Methanobrevibacter filiformis | reverse complement strand
GTCAAAATGTGCTAATAAGTAGTATGCATTTTATAATAAAATGTAATACTAATTTTCTCGAGAGGCAAAATTTTGACTGAAACCTCACTAACAATAACTATCCATCAGTTCGATTTTTCAAATCCATGAAAAAATGAAATACTGAAATAAAAAGAAAAAATGAAATACTGAAATAAAAAGATAAAAATGAAATAAAATAACAATAATATAGAAACAATAAAATGATAATATGAAAGTACATGAAACCGTCAAATTACTTCCAGGTAGCCATGTTATAAGAAATGTGGAAATTGGTGAAAACTCATCAGTATGGTTTAATGCAGTCTTAAGAGGAGACCGTGGAGGAATTAAAATAGGTAAAAACGTGAATATACAGGATAATTCTGTTATTCACTCCTCACCAAACTCAATAACTGAATTAAAGGATAATGTATCCATAGGTCATGGAGCAATTATTCATGGGTGTAATGTTGATGAAAATGTTCTCATTGGAATGAATGCAACAATATTAAATGGTGCCAAAATAGCTAAAAACTCAATAGTAGGTGCAGGAGCATTAGTAACTGAAAACAAAGAATTTTCAGAAGGAAGTTTAATAATAGGATTTCCTGCAAAAGCTGTTAGAAAATTAACAGAAGAAGAAATTGAAGGCATAAAATTAAATGCTATGCATTATGTTAAATTAGCTCAAGAATATTAATAATTAATTAAAACAAAACAGTGTTAGCTAATAAGCCAATATTAGTGGATTTAAAAATTATAATTATAGATACTATGAAAATACGAAAAATTATTAACCAATTAGACCCATACGTTCCTGGAAGATCACAAGATGAAATAGCTAATGAATATGGTGTGAAAAAAGAAGATATAATTAAATTAGGATCTAATGAGAACCCATGGGGACCATCACCTAATGCAATAAAAGCTATTTGCGAAAATATAAATAATATTAATAGATACCCTGAATCAAATTTAAAAGATCTTAAAGAAGAAATAGCTAACTATTCTAATTTAAAATCAGAAAATGTAATTGTTGGTGGTGATGGAGCAGATGAAATAATTGAAGTCCTTGCTAAAACATTTATTGATCCAGAAGATGAATTTATAGTCCCATTACCATCATACATGTACTATGAATTTATTTTTAAACCATACGGTGGAATTCCTGTTTATGGAAAATGGAATATAGAAGATAATAGCTTAGATGTTGATTCTGTACTTAAAGCAATTAGTGAAAGAACTAAAGTAATCTTTTTATGTAGTCCAAACAATCCTACAGGAGGAATTATTACTAAAGAACAGCTTGAAACCATTATTAAAGCAACCGATGCACTGATTGTAATAGATGAAGCATATTACGAATATTCCTTAATTAATAACACAGAGCTCATAGATAAATACCATAATGTATTTATAATGCGTACAATGTCTAAAGTTTTAGGATTAGCTGGAATGAGAGTTGGCTATGGTCTTTCAAACCCTAAATTAATCGAATATATGCATAGAATCAAACCAGTTTTTAGTTTAACAAGAACATCCTATTCAGCAGCTCTTGAAACATTAAAAGATAAAGAATACATTGAAAAATCTATTACTAATGGAATAAAAAGTAGAGATTATCTTTACAATGAATTAAAAAAATTCAAAGAATTAGATGTTTTAAAATCCTATTCAAATTATATTTTAATGAATATCAAAAGAACAGGGCACACAGCATCAGAATTCTCAAAAGAACTGTT
Organism: Methanobrevibacter filiformis; assembly: GCF_001639265.1. Taxonomy (GTDB): domain Archaea; phylum Methanobacteriota; class Methanobacteria; order Methanobacteriales; family Methanobacteriaceae; genus Methanacia; species Methanacia filiformis. The sequence continues at coordinate 21,223 of NZ_LWMT01000128.1, read as the reverse complement.
AAAAAAAGCAGTTATTGTTCGAGATTGCACATCTTTTAAAGGTTTAGATGAATACTGGATTAGGGCAAGTATTGGAACATTAGAAGAAGATAAAAAATTCATAGCTATTTTAAAAGAGTTAATAAAATAAACTAGAGAATATCCAAAAACCTATATGGAGTATTATTTTTTAATCAATACTTTCTGATATTTCTTTATTTTTGTACTTAATCTTCTGGAAAATATTTAAAGTATTTTAAAGTATTACTTTTTAAAATAGAAAATAGGTTTTAGAAGTTCTCAATATTAATTAATAAATAAAAATAATAAATAATAAATAAAAATAATAAACAAGTATTCAGAAAATTATTGAAGTGTTTAACTAATATTATTGAGTTATTAAATGAATGTGGAATAATGAAGATCGGTGGAACATTAATATCATCTATAGAATTCTCAGGATATATGTCGCTAGTTATTTTCCTAGCAGGATGTCCTTTAAGGTGTCTTTACTGCCATAATCATGAATTAATAAAAGGTGGAGAAGAAGCAACATTAGAAGGAGCATTTAAATTAATAGATGACTCAAAAGATTTCATTGATGGAATAGTTATATCTGGAGGTGAACCATTAGTTCAAGTTGAGGATTTGAAGAGTATACTGGCTTATGCTAAATCATTAAAACTTAAAACAAAATTAGACACCAGTGGTTATGATCCAGAGAGATTAAAAAAAGTTATTGATTTAGTTGATTATGTATCACTTGATATTAAGGCACCATACGCAAAATATAAAGAAATCACACGATTAAACATTGGAGACAATGTTAAAAAAAGTATTGAAATAGTTAATAATGCAAAAAACACTTACTTAGAGTGTAGAACCACATTTGTCCCAACATTAATAACAGTTGAAGATATTAAAGAAATAGCTAGTAAACTTAAATGTGACAAATACACAATACAACAATTTAGAAATAAAAATGTGTTAGATCGATCTTTAGAACATGTTGAAAGCCCAAATCCTGCTGATTTAAAGGAAATAGCTAAAGAAATAAAAACAAATTTTAAAGAAGTAAGTGTAAAAACAGCTGAATTTGGAGAAGAAAAAATATAATAATAATTTAAAAAATAATAATACATTAATTTTCATTAAAATTCATAAATTTAGTATAAAAATAAACACAAAATATTAAAGAATAAAATCGACACAATTTAGTTTATGTTAAATTAAAAGTACGGTGTATTAAAATGCCAATACTATCATTTGGAAGTCAAAATATTGACCTTATAACTGGGAAAAAAACAACTACTATTCGGAAGTTGTGGAAAAATCCACTTAATGTATCTGATAGACTACATTGTTATTGGAATTTAGTATCTAAAGAAAAGAAAAAAATTTTTGAAGCAGAAGTTACAGGTGTTGAAGTAATCCCATTTAAAGAATTAAAAGAAAATGATGAGATAGCTATTAAAGAAGGTTACACGAATGCTACAAAAATGGTTACTGAATTTAAAAAAATGTATTCAGAAGGAATAAAAGATGAGGATCAATTTCAAATAATACATTTTAAAAAATTAGATGTTGAAGATTGGGAAGGAGAAAAAATTGATGAAAAAGCTATGATTACACAAAGAGCAGACATCTTATTTGAAAGTGGAAAATACGATAAATCTGCAGTTTGCTATAATGCAGCTTTAAAATTTGACCCAGATGATGTGTATCTATTAAATAAAAGAGGAGACAACTTAACACGACTTGGACAGTTTGAAGAAGCTATTAAATGTTATGATAAAGCATTAACTATTCAAAAAAACAATGAATACATATGGAACAACAAGGCAATAGCTCTTTTAAACTCAGGAAATCCAGAAGAAGCATTGATAGCTAATAATAATGCACTGAAATTTAACCAAAAAAGCTCAGCTATTTTGTATTGGAGAGGAATAATCTTACAAGTACTTTCCAGATTAGATGAAGCCTTAAAAGTATATGATAAACTAGTTAAAATTGATGATAAAAATCCTGAAGTCTGGAATGCTCACGGAACACTACTTACAGAAATGGGTAGGCATGAAGAAGCATTAAAATCATATGATAAAGCAGTTGAATACTGTTTTGATGAAAATGATATCGATGCAACAGCTAGAAATAGAAAAGGAAATGCTTTACTTGATCTTGGAAGATTTGAAGAAGCACTAAGTTGTTACGATGATGCAATAAGACTTGAACCAAAAAATGAAGGATTCTTACTAAATAAAGGAGTAGTTCTTTTAGAACTAAACAGGTTCAAAGAATCAGCAGAGGTATTCACTAAAATCTTATCAATAGATCCAAAAAACGATGATGCTCGTACTTTAAGAGATGAATGTTTAGAAAATATGTAAATTATATATATTTAAAAATTAATTTCATCAATTGTAGAAATTAATTTATCCATATGAGATAGAATAGTTTTTCTTGGATCATGTTTATATGTCTCATATACAATAGCTGAAGTTCCATTTTGAATTATTGGTACTGTAACATATGAAGGACTACTTTGAGGATACGGAAAGTAATAAACAAGTTCTGGTATGTTTTTAATTATTTTTTCTGAAATATTTAGCGATCCATAGTCATCAACTGGCACAAATATGAAATTTGTTTCTTCATATAAATTTCCATTGTCTGTACCTATTGTTGCATGGATATCTACAACTAAAGAGTAATTTTTACTCGATATATCTGGAACAGCAAACTCACTAGCAAGTAACTGACCATTCAGTCTTCCCTGTTCATAATCCATTGGATTATCAGTAACATTAATAATATATACAGAATATGAATAATTCAATGCATCTGCTTTTGATTTTATAGTTTCATACAGTGCAGTGTGAGCAGGATATTCACGAGGATGAACACCTATTATAAAAGCTATTTTTTTATCTGAGCTCTGATTTCCAAAAGACTCTACTAATTCTACATTTCCTTTGTAATTAGATCCTAATCTTGTTTTATTTAAAACCGTCTTTTTTTCTAAATAGTTTGGATTACTACTATAAATAGCTATAAATAAAATTAAGACTATGATAATAATGGAAATAGCTCCAATGAAAAGTTTATTTAATTTCATATGTACCGCACTGAAAATTAGAAATAATGAAAATATTAATAAAGTTTTTTGAAATAATATATGCCCAAGCTTAAATTGTTAAATTAGAAAATCTTTGATTTCTCGTTTTTAAAAGGTTGATTGGTACTTATCAATTAGTGAAATTCCCCACTTTGCCATTTCAATAGCGTTTTTTTCTACTTTAGATTCTGAAAATGATCTGAAAATTGGTTCGGTCCCTGATGGACGAATTATAACCCATCCATCTTCTTTAAATATTTTGACTCCATCAGTTGTATCGACTTTAAAGCCTAAACTGCTGACTTCTTCAGCTATTTTTTTCATAACTTCGTCTTTTTTCTCATCTGGACATTTTATTTTTAATTTTTGAGAATAGTAAACTGGAAGTTCTGCTACAAGTTCGGATAATGGTTTTTTCTCTTTAGCTATTATCTCAAGTATTTTAGCTGCAGAAAGTGCTGCATCTCTACCATAAACGAAGTCTGGGAAAATTAATCCACCATTTTCTTCCCCACCAAATAATCCATCTTCATCTTTTAGTTTTCTTGAAACAATAAGGTCTCCAACTGCTGTTGCTATGAATTCACCATTATTCTCAATAGCTATTTCCTCAATAGCTGAGCTTGTTGCAACTGTTGTAACAACTAATCCCCCATTGTTTTCTTTTAACATTTGTTTTTCAACCAGTGCAAAAGTTTTATCTCCTAAAACAAAAGCTCCATTCTCATCAATACAGATGGTTCTATCAGCATCTCCATCATGAGCTATTCCAATATCTGCTTTAAGTTCAATAACTGTGTCAATTAAATCTTTAATATTTGCTTCAATTGGTTCTGGATCTCTTCCTGGGAAAAATCCGTCTGCTTGTGAATTTAGTGTTATAATTTCACAACCAAGTTTTCTAAATAAATAAGGAGCTGTAAAGCATCCTGCACCTGAGCCAGGATCTAAAATAACCTTTAATTTAGCTTGTTTTATTGCATCAGAATCCACTCTCTTTATTACTTCCTCTAAGTATTCATCAATGATTTTATTATTGTGATATAAATTACCTATTTCTTTCCATGATGCCCTTTCTGGTTCGCCATCAAAATACAATTCTTCAATAGCTAAATCCAACTCATCATTTATTCCTATTCCAAATTCATCAACAAATTTAATTCCATTGTATTTTGGAGGATTATGTGATGCAGTAACTATTATTCCCCCATCATAGTAATTTCTAACTGCATATTGAACTGCAGGAGTTGGAAGAATCCCTAAATCTACAACATCACATCCAGAAGATAAAAGTCCTGAACTTATTGCATATTTTATCATTGAAGTGGTTGTTCTTGTATCTCCACCAATAGCTATTTTCCCTTTTACTAAACTACCATAACATGCTGCAAGTCTTGCTGCAAACTCTGGAGTTAATACTTCATTAGCCACTCTACGTACACCAAATGTTCCAAATAATCGTTTTTTAGAAGTCATTAAACTTTCACCTTTTTAGTATCCAATAACTAGTATTTCTTAATTTAAGTACATAAAAGTTTAGTTGATTTCCATTAATCAATAAAATTTTTTAAATAAGTTTAATTGAATTTGAATTATCTAAAATCAATTCCATTGTAGATTTATATTCTGTTACTGCTCCATAAATTTTAGCCTTTTTTCCTTTATAACTATTTAAATCCACACCAGATTCTTCAAAGTCTGCAACAGTTGATTGAAATATAATAACATTTATTTTACTATCTCCATCATTAACACTTAAAAAATAGCTTGTTCCTGAAGAAGATTGTTCAATTGATTCAACAACTCCAACAATAGATATCTGCTCACCAACCATACCTTTATCAATCTTTCCAATCTGTACTTCTTTTGCTTCTAATCCCCCTGCAAAAACTAACATTCCTATAATTCCAAAAAGTCCTGTGAATAAAGCTATTTTAAATATTTTTCCATCTGTTAATTCCATAATATTACTCCCTTAATATTTTAATATTAATAGTTTATTAATAAATAAAGAAATAATATTACTTAATTTTTACAGATATAAAAGTTACTTAAAAGTTATGTTAATTTTGATTTGAAAATGAAATTTAAATATTTAAATTCAGCTATTCATTATTTTACAGACATTAATAGAAATGACTATTTAATAGTTAATATATGATAAAAGTAATAAAAATTTTAAAATTAATAAAAACATTCATCCTGTTTAAAATGCTTAAATTTTGGAATAACTTTTGTTCAAACTTTTTTCAAAAGTTTGTTTCAAATTAATAAAAACATTTCTTATGTTTAAAATGCTTAAATTTTGGAATAACTTTTGTTCAAACTTTTTTCAAAAGTTTGTTTCAAATAATGAAAATAAGTGAAAATAAGACATTCTCCTATATTCCCCTATTATTTTTTTAACCATTTTTATTTACTTATTTATAATATACATATAGATATATATTATTTTTCAATAAATCTTATATATAATATAGAATATAAATTACTACTAGTTAATTTGTAATGATTATTCTTTATATTTTAACTTTTTCTATGGAAATACAAATATTAAATTATATATTTATATATATTTTATATAATTATTTGTAATTATTTATAGATTCTTTATCTGATTGAATGAATCAGGAGGTGAAAATAATGTTTGTAAAAAAAACGATTTATGTCAATTTATGTTATTTAGTTTAACAGTTTTAGCTATTTTGGTTTGTTTTACTGTGTCTGGTGTTAGTGCTGGTTCTTATGATTTTACTAATTCTAGTACTACTCAAGATTTTCAGAATCTTATTGATACTGATAGTGATGCTGGTTTAGAAATTAATCTTACTAGTAATTCATACAATAGTTTAGGTCAGATTAATGTGACTCGTAATGTTACTATTCAAGGTAAAAATAATCCTGTAATAAAGGGTTCTGGGTCTGGTATTTTGTTTAATATTAATGCTCCTAATGTTCGTATTATTAATTTAACTATTATTGATTATGATACAGCTATAAATTCAAATTCTAGTGATTTAACAATTATGGGAAATAATATTACAACTAATGATATTAGTATTAATTTAACTAGTTCTGGTGAGGATTTAACTAGCATAATCATTAAGGACAATTCTATCATTTCTGAAGTAAGTATGGGGAGTAGTGCTGTTTATGTTTATACACCAGATTATAGTGGAGCGGTTATTGATGTTTCTTTGATTAACAATAATATAACTGGTAATGGTGTGAGTGGTTCTGATGGTGTTCGTTTTGATGGTGTTGGTTGTTCTCTTGATTTGATTTTTGAAAACAACAACATCACAGGAACAGAGGAGGTTGTTATTCTTTCTACATCCAACAGCAACAATACCAATATAACTTTCACTAACAACAATATCACAACCATAAACGATTTTGGTGTTTCTCTGCTTGTAAACAGCAGCAACAAAATCAATATAACTTTCACTAACAACAACATCACAGGAGAAAAAGGTGGTGTTACTATGAATCCAAGTAGCAGCATCAACTCCCAATTTACTTTCAATAACAATAACATCACAGCAACAAATGAAGTTGGTGTTTATCTAGATGTATCCAGAATCATCAACTCCCAATTTACTTTCAATAACAATAACATCACAGCAAATGAAATGGGTGTTGCTCTAATTGCAGACAATAACAACACTGATGTAACCTTTAATGAGAATAATATTTCTGGTAACAATTATGCTATGATTAGTTTATTCTCTGGGCATTTTGGTGGTTTATATTTGTTGAACAATAATTTTACTAGTAATGATGTTGGTTTAGGCTTTTTATTAGGTAATGTTGTTGTGAATGATGTTTTTGTTTCAGGCAACACTATTAATGCAACTAATACTGGTATTGATTTTGAAGATCTTGGTTCTAGTTATCTTAATTTAACTGTTAATTATAATCGTATACTTGCTGATGTTGGTTTAAACTTTACTACTAATGATAATGGTAGTAGTTTTGATTACAATTGGTGGGGAATTAATGATATAGCTAATAAAATCGATGGCATAACTACTACTAATCATTATATTTTGAATATTACTAATCTTAGTGGTTCGGACAATGTTAGTTTTTACCTGTTGGTCTTGAATACTACTTTGATTAATACTGGTGTTGAAAATTTGCCTGATTTTACTATTAATGGTACTTTTAATGGCGTAGCTTATAATTCTAGTCGTGACGAAAGTTTTACTCATCTGTTCACTATTTTATCTAGAGGAAATCAGACTGTAACTGCTTTCTTAGATGAACAAAATATAACTAGAACTTTTTATGCGATAAAAAATTCTACTATTGTTGTTAGTCCTAATTCTGTGAATATTGGTCAGAATATCACTGTTAATGGTGTTTTAGATAATTATGCTGGTATTACCAGTGTTAATGTTACTGTTGATAGCACAGTCTTTACGAATGTGTCTGTTGATACTTCTGGTTATTGGGAGCTAAATTACACTACCAATCGCACTGGCACTGATTTAGAGGTTATTGTTAGCTTTACTGGTAATGAGAATTACACAAGCTTTAGTAATGCTACTAGCTTTAATGTTACTAAGTTAAGTGTTAATTCAACTGTAAATATTCCAAGTGATGTTAAGGTGGGTAAAACCATAACAATCGATGGAGTGCTTGTTGATGAGAATGGTAATCCTGTAGCTAATGCTCCAATTAATGTTACTGTTGATGGTAAAGTTCATTCTTTGACTACTGATTCTAATGGTCGATGGAATCTTACTTATAAACCAAATCATACAGGAAGTGTTAATGCTGTGATTGATTATGCAGGAAACGATGAATACTCCAATTATACCAATACTACAACTTTTAATGTTGTGAAAGGTAAAATCACTGTTGATGTGGATGTAGTTAAAAATCCTGATGGATCTGTAGATGTGATTGTCACAGCAACCGATGAAGACGGCAGTCCCATACCTAACTATAAAGTTAGTGTTGATGTGGATGGTGAACACATCGGAGATATCGTTACAAGTGTTCCTGGTGTTGGAAGAATCCATATACCAAGTAATAAACTCAGTAACGGTCGTCATGTTATTGCAATTTCATCTGATGATGTAAACTACAATATTACTCCAGTTTCAGTTGAGTTTGAAACCCAAAACAACAATACCAACAATACCAATAATAATACCAACAATAATACCAACAATACCAATAATAATACCAATAAAACAAGTAACAGTCCAGTAGCTAATGCTACTATGAAAAATACAGGAATGCCAATAATAGCTATTATATTGATGTTGTTAACCATATTCAGAGTAGCAATTAGAAAACAAGATTAAACATTTTTTTAGGAGGATATTTATTTTTTCCCTCCCTTATTTTTTCAATAAATTGGCTGTGCAATAATTATTTTTTCAGTTGATGGATAACATGAGAATTTTACCAGAGAAAAAGAATAATTACATATAAAAAGAAAATTATTAAATATGAATCATATAATTATTATAATTCCTATAAATATCTTATTGCTACTTTTTTCCTCTTCTTTTGGTTCTTCATTCATTTTTGTTATTCTATTTTTTATTGGCATAATTATCCTCTCATTTAGAATTAGATAGCTACTGATATGTATCATGTTCTGTTATAGCTATCAATTTTAAAAATTATTATTAATGAAGTTATTATTTAAAATAAAACCATGTTTAATCTTTTCATAGGCTAAACAATCTTATTTAGTTTTTAAATTTTGATTAAATGACTAAATTGTATCTATAATACTTCTTGATATTTTTTAAAAATTTTAATTATTAATAATTATCATACCATTTATTTAAAGATAATTGAAGAAATTTATAGCTATTTGTTCAATATGATATTTTTAAAAATAAGGAAATATAATAAAATATTAAAGTAAATAATCATATTAGTAGCAATATTAATAAATAAAGTAATATCTTATATAAAACAGATTTCAAACTTTTAAAAAAAGTTTGAACAAAGTTATTTTTCTGAAATAAGCATTTAAACACTATTTCATAGTACTAAATTTGATTTAATTATCTATTAATATATTTTGAAAAATTAGTATTAATTTTCTATTTTTCGAAATCATTGTTTCAAAAATGCAAGTTAAAAAATAAAAGAGAACAAGATACCTATAATTGAACCAGTGAATGTACCTAATAAATTAACATGTTCATTGTTCAATATTTTCTTTTGTTCAAGAACTGCTCCAAGAATACTATCCATAAAACAACCAATGGTTCCAGAAATAATAGATATTATAAGAGCTAAAGCAAGATTAGGAATTAATCCTAAAACAAAAGCAGATAATCCAATAAATCCAGATCCGATAATTCCAATTAAAGTTCCAAGAGGAGAAATTCCCCCATCAGTTCCTGGTTCAACCTTTTTTAAAGTGGTTATTAAACGAGGTTGTCTTAACACTCCAATTTCACTTGCAAGAGTATCAGATGTAGCTGTAGAAACAGCACCTATAAATCCACATGTAAATAAAAGTCCAGAATCACCAAACAAGAATAAACTCAAGCCTCCAATAGCAGACATTATACAAGCTATTAATCCATTGGAAATAACATTTTTAGCAGTTCTCTGACCTTCATATAGTCCTCTTTCTAATTTATATGGTTTCTTATAACGAGTAGCTATTAAACTTATAAATAAAAATAAAAATAGTATGATTAACCAGTTTATATTTGCTGAAAAGATGATTATAATTCCCATTACAACCATTGTAATGCAACCTAAGGCATCAAGAGATTTTCTACGATATATTACTACACTAAGAGCAATAAGAACTATAACGTAAGACAAACCACCAATTAATATATCAACATTCATCTTTAATCACAACAAATATTTTTTCAAATTTAAATAAGTAGAAAAATCCTTAAAAATTTATAATAAACTAATAGAATTTAAATTTATATTTATACACTGATTTCGCAAAATAGAAAATTTTGTAAAATCTCCCATAAGTACATAAATCAATTTTTATGGCTTCAAAAAGGATTTTGAAAAAATTTTTTATTTTTTCGAAATCAGTGTTAAATTATACACTGATTTCGCAAAAATAGAAAATTTTGCAAAATCTCCCATAAGTACATAAATCAGTTTTTATGGCTTCAAAAAGGATTTTGAAAAAATTTTTTATTTTTTCGAAATCAGTGTTAAATTATACACTGATTTCGCAAAATAGAAAATTTTGCAAAATCTCCCATAAGTACATAAATCAGTTTTTATGGCTTCAAAAAGGATTTTGAAAAAATTTTTTATTTTTTCGAAATCAGTGTTAAATTAATATTTGATTAAGTTTTGTAATAACTTGTTATAATACTTTTTGAATATGAAATCAGGAAAACTTAATAAAAATAGCTATTAAATTAATAAATAATAATTAGTAAAATAAATAGCAATAAAAGTTAAAAATAATTAGTAAAAATTAAATAAATAGAATAAGAATATTATAAAACTTTACTTTTAATAATATCTACTCTTTTTAAAGGATAAATCTTTTTAGCTTTGTGATAAATTTGAGAAGCTAATCTTCCATCAACAGCTGATTCAATAACATCTTCAAAGGTTTTATCAGAGTTCACATTTTTAACTAAATCATGTATAGTTTCTCTCATGAATTTTTGTTGGGAGGATTTAGCTCTTCTTGTAGTAATAGCTAGTACATGTAATTTATACTTGTAACCATCTTTTGTATCAACTACAACTGGAACATCAATCCTACTTGTTCCTCTTCTAATCATACTTCTAACATAATCACTGGTTACTTGGTGTCCTATAAACTTAGTGTTAGCAATGTTACCTGCTGTGTTTTCTACTTCAAATCTTAATTTTATGTACTGTTTAGAGAAATCACCAGTTAATTCCCTCATAGTAACATCTACTCTTCTACCAATGAGAAAATCTGGGTCTCTTGATGGTGTGTCACCTATTTCTTTATCACCGAAAGCTATTGGTGTTTTAATAGTATACCAATCTTTTTCTTTCCAAGTGTCACGTACCCTTCGTCTTTTCGCCTTTGCCATATATATCCCTTCCTTAAATTTGAGTTAAATTAATAATAAATTATTATGAATAAGTATTTAGATAGAATCAATTAAAATAGCTATTAAGAAATTTAAAACTAAAATAGCTATTAAGAAATTTAAAACTAAAATAGTAAAATAATATCTAAATTAATTAAAATTATAAAATCAAAATTAGACCTAAAAATAACTAAAAAATGATAACATATCATAGCCATAACTAATATAATTGAAAAATAGTTAATATTAGCAAAATAACTACAATTATCAGTATTAATTAAATATTTGGACGCAATCCAAAATTCCAGTGTAATTAGTTGATATTTTAAAGTTTTAAATAAATTTAAAACCCGCCCATAAAGGTTATTGTAATTTATTTAAATTATCATATTTAAATGTTTTTAATAATAAAATGAAAAATTAAAGTAATAATTTACAATGGAGACTTCATAAAAGTATAATGATCAACATATCCTTTTAAAGCATCAATTACAAGACCTTCATCAACAACTATCTTTAAACCAGCCTCTTCAATTCCAAATTTAGATTTAAAACCAAATTGAACAGCAATGATAACATCACAATCTTGAATTTTATCTAAAACCTTTGTCCACTGATGTCTTTCATCTTCATCAATATCAACGGTTCTTTTTTCAATAAAATTTGTTGTATCTCCATCAAAATTATAAATATATAAAGAGTTAGCTTTTCCAAAATGTAAATCAACATTTTCTCCATCAGATGAAGCAATAGCTATTTTCATTTAACCACACAAGAATAATTATTCTTTTAATTTATTAATTAATTTAGCTACATTTTCACCAAATAATCTAATTGTGTTTAATCCTTCACTATCTTGATCAGTTGTTCCTTCTTCAAGAGCAAAAACCATGTTCCAATAATCAGATCCTACAATAATCATCTCATTAATTGGAAAAAACATAGTCATTTCTTGTAAAGTCAATGTTTGACCACCTCTTCTTGCAACAGCTATTGGTCCACCAACCATCCAAGACAAGAACTTATCTGTTCCACGTGAAACTTTTCCTATCCTTTGAAGTGCAGACATTATATCTCCCCTTGCAGTTCCAAAATATACTGGGGCTGCAGGAATAAATCCATCTGCTTCACGCAAGCTATTAATGATTTCCTCAAGCCCATCATTTAAAACACAGTTTCCTTTTTCAACACATTTATTACATGCAATACAAGAACTTATTCTTTTTCCTCTAAGAGACAGTACTTCTGCATCTACACCATTTTTCTTAATTTCTTCTGCACATATGTTTAAAACATCTACTGTATTGCTGTTAGCTCTTGGGCTTCCACTTAATAAGATAACTTTTGCCATTTATAATCCTCCAATGATAGATATATTATTATTCTATATAATTTATGATTCAATTAGTATATATCTGTTCATGAATAATATTATTATATGTTTTAGTAATATGAAACAAACATTTCAAACTTTTAAAAAAAGTTTGAACAAAAGCTATTTCCAAAAATAAACCATTCTAAGTATAAAGAATGCTTTTATTAATATGAAACAAACATTTCAAACTTTTAAAAAAAGTTTGAACAAAAGCTATTTCCAAAAATAAACCACTTTAAGTATAAGGAATACTTTTATTAATAGTAATAATGAATGTGATTTCAATTGTAAAAATAAGAAGAAATAAAAAACTAAGACAAAAATATATTAATGTTTTGGAAACAGTTATGTGGAGTATTATTTAGTTATTTTATATAAATAATGTACTTTATTTGCTAAATTATTAATAATCCTACTTAAAATTAAAAAAATAAGAAATAAATAAAGTATAATTTTAAGGAAATAATGTATGAAATATGAATTTACCTTCTAAATCATATAAAAGAGTATAGTTAATATCAGATATAGAAAAAAAGAAGGTATAATCTATTTCCAGTTTTTAAATTTTGTTTCATTGATTATTTCAACTTTATTATCTTCAATAAGAGTTATAATATTTTCAATATCATAAATAATATCCATTTTTAAGTTAATGTTATCATCTTCTGGAATAAAGTTAACAAATTTATTTTTATAAAATTTCCCAAGGTCTTCATTTACAAAGATCTTGAAATTCTTAGTTTTAATGATATTTTTTAAATCATACATACTTTCTAAAACGTCATTTAAAGAATTTGTCTCTTTTAATTTAAATGAACTGTAAAAAGGAGTGTCTCTTACACTAAAAACATTTAAAGTGTATTTCATAACCATAGATAACAATGCATTAGCTTTGTCCCCTGCAAAAGTGTAGATATATACACGACCTTCGTGATCATCAAATTCAAGCGGAATGATTCCTTTTTTAAAACCTACAGATGATCCATGATCAATATACTCGTAAATGAGGTCTACAAAAGATTCATCCACAACAGAACCTTTAGATTTTAATAATTTATTATCAAAGTTACCTAAAACAATATCATATATCCTTCTAGCTATTGTATAGTTTATTACTGCTCCATCTCCATTCCATCCAGGAATATCTCCTTTTTTACTAATATCATCTTTTACATGTATTTTGAATTTAGTGTAATCTATTTTAACTACTTTCCAATGTTTACCTCCAAGAATAAAAGAAGTTCCTTCACATAGTGTTAGTGCAAATGTAGGATCAATTGTTCCTATAGTCATTTGTCCTTTAACAATTCTGTACTCATAATTAGGACAGAAAACTGTGAAAAAGTTCTTGAAATTATTTTTTCCAAATTTTTCTTCAAAAGTAGGTCCTAGACTTAAATATTTATTTCTATTTACAATGAACTCTTGATTCTCCATGTGTTCTATGAGTTTACGATATTCCTCTGAAGAAATCTCTGAAAAAACAAAAGAATCTTTTAATTTAAAATATACTTCTTTTTTTAATATCTTTTTATATTGAAAAATCACACTTAATATTTGATGAAAATATATGTCCTTAGATTTTCTAGGTATTTTTATATTTTCCAATCTCTCTTCTTTAATTAAGCTTAACTCTGCTAAAGTAATGAATACATCAGTATCATTTTTACAGAAAATTATTGATCTTTGTAGTTTTGATTCTCTGCCACTTCGACCAATCCTTTGTAAAAATGAGCTAACATTATTTGGAGGCAATATATGAACTGTTGCAAATATATCCCCAATATCTATTCCTAACTCTAATGTTGAAGTGCTAATCATCATTCCATGTTTAGACTCCTTAAATTCTTTTTCATTATTTTCTCTTATTTTTTTATCAAGTGATGAATGATGTAGGAATAGATTATGAGGATTTAAACTTTTTTTAATCAATTTAGTGTAATTTTCAGCTCCAGCTCTTGAACGAGAAAATAATAATAGCTTTTTATCATTTGAATATTTATTTAATGAATCAAAAGTATTAGTATCTTTAAATGGGATTACTTTATATTTCAAATCTCTTTTTGATTTATTTTCTATTATACTTACATCTTTTTCATGATTTAACCATTTAGCAACTAATTTTGGATTTTCTACTGTTGCAGATAAACCTATTCTAATGACATGTGGTTTAGTGATATGTGTTTTAATCCCATATTTAGAAATTCTATTTAATAAAGAATTAAGTTGAACTCCTCTATCTGAATCAGCAAAGTAATGGATTTCATCAACAATGATATACTTCATATTTTTGAAGATTCTCTCTTTCTCTGATTCAGTCCTCATCATTAGTATTACTTCTAATGATTCTGGAGTTATCAATAGAAAATCTGTAGGATCTTTTATAAATGAATTTTTACGAGATCTTGGAACATCTCCATGCCATTTAGTAACAGTAAATCCCAAATAATCTGCCCATTTACTAATTCTTCGATCCATATCATTTAGTAGTGCTTTCAGTGGAGAGATATAAAGAACATTTATAGAAGTAATGTGATCTATATGGTCTCCATGATCAAACTCATTTAATAATTCACTGAATATTGGTATTAGTGCTGCTTCAGTTTTACCAGAAGCTGTTGGAGAAATTATTAATGAATCATTACCATTTAATATTATGGGAATTGTTTCTTCTTGTATTTCATTTAATTTTTTCCACTTTAAGTAAGATATTATATAATGTTGAAGACGTTTGTGTAATAATGAAAATGAATTATTTCTTCCAGACATTTAATCACATACACATTCAATCAATTAGATATAACCCAAAATAACCATGTTGATTCAAATACAATGTATTAATATATATTAACATTCTGCCAAACTATTCTACCAATCATCATCCTCTAATTCCTCTTGAAGTTCAGATTCTTTAGCCATGTAAACTTTCAATATATCCTCAGGTTTAGTGAACTCACTTGAATTTTGTTCAATTGCATCAAGGAGACTTACAAATGCTTTTATAAAGTTTCTAGGATTTACTTCCTTTCCAGAAAGTTCAGCATTTTCTTCAGCATCACGAATTATATCTGGAATGATTGGTTGAATTCTGTCATGAACAGCCCAATCATAAGCTTTTTCATGTAACTCTATTATTTTAATAGCTATTTCATTTAATTCATCATGTTTAAACCCTTTTAAAGTTATAATAGGTTTTCTTAAATCTACAACATCTGAATCCAATGTATCTTCTATTCGTTCATTTAATGCTTTGTAGCTTGGAATTCCTTTATTTGGATCATCAAAAAATTCAGGAGTTCCTGCAAAAATAAAAATAGTATTTTGAAAAACTCCCCTATCACATCCATCATATATATCCCTAATGTAATTATAAGCAGTGTCTCTAATTTTTTGAGTGTGAAGATTCATTATATATTCTGCTTCATCAATTAAAACTACCAATCCTGAGTATCCCACAGAATTAACAAATGAAGATAGTGCTTTTAAAAACCTAAAGGCATTTTCTTTATCAATATCCCCTTTAACTCCAAATTTTTTCTTCTGAACAAATGGAATATTTGAATCTCCTCGTAGCCAAGCCCTTGCATAATCTGCAGTTTCTTGATCATGCCTTTCTAATGATTTATGATAATGTTCAATTGCCATTGCAAATGAATTTGAATGATATCTAGCACTTTCTAAATCTTGAGATATGTTTTCATTTAAAAACTCAATTCTATCTTCTTCACTTAACTCTCCTTGAGCAACAGATCTTTTAAGACGGCTTAACCATCTGTTGATAATATGATCCAATGAAGTACCTGTTTTTGCCCTTAAATTTTGAGCAATATTTTTATACACAACATCAATTTTATTAAATGGAAGGTCATTTCCAAGTGAAATCCACGAAACTGCAAACTTATTTTTTAATGCTAATTCCTCGATAATTTTAAGAAAAAATGATTTTCCAGCTCCAAATTCACCATAAATAAATTTAGTAAAAGCTTCGCCATTTTTTGCTTTTTTAAATAAATTTTCAAACTCTTTAATTTCTCTTTCCCTTCCAATGCATAAAGACGAAACATCTTCTGATGGAACATTTCCATTTTTTAATGAACTGATTAATTTCTCATGCTTCATTTTAATCCCCAAATATGAAATAAATTATCAATATTGATATTATTATTAGTATTATTATTAGTATTATTATTAATATTAGTATTACTATTAATATTATTATTAGTATTATTAATATTAGTATTAATATTAGTATTATTATTAGTATTATTTGTAAATATAGTATTAATTAACTATTAGAATCATTGAATATCTATGTAAAATATTCTTTATTATGTTGATGCTTAAATTAATAAAAAATACATTAGAGCTATTTAAAGCTATTTAAAGCTTATATAACTGAACCTCATCTTTTTACCAGATTTACCATATAATACTAAAAATTTATCAGGATTTCTAGAAGGATTATGTTTAAATCCTAGTTTCCAGACATTTTTAGTATAAAAGTCCTCAACCTCATCATAGGTTTTGAATATATCAAATTCTTCTAACATGTGTTTAAAATGCATAATAAATGTTTTTATTTCCATCTGTTTAATTTCTGTTGTTGATTTGATAGTTAAAAACAAAGAGTTTATAGCATTTAATAAAAAATCATTCAATGGAAAAGATATTTCCTCAAGATATGAAGGATATTCTTTACTTAAGGAGGTTTTATTTAAAATCTTCTTAAAATCTTCCTCACTGACTTGTTTATATTCTGATACTAAAGAATTATGAATACTGTCGGGATCTTTTATAAAATCCAAATCACTTGCAATATCTGATATCATAATAGGTTCAGAAAAATACTTGATTCCTTTAAGTTGTAACTTTTTCTCGGAATATAATGTATCATATAATATTTCACCATTGCAGATTTTCTCTTTAACCATAGTATATGCAAAAAAACAAATCCTATTTCTTACATTTTTTGTGCTGATTGTTGAGTAAAGAATTAACCTATCTCCAGGATTAATTTTATACATTATAAGACTTTTTTCTTTTTTAGCACCTAATATTCTATTATCATTTATTTCTCTTAGGTGTTCATAATTAACCCTATGAATCCAGAATTTATTTTTAATATTATTTGAATCTTTAAATTTTGATAAGATCTCCTGTGAAATAATCCTCCCCTCCATTGACATTTAATAAAAATTACAAACGAATTGAAAATATACTTCTATTATTTAAATATGACGTTTAATTCTTCAATGAAACATAGTATAACTATTAATATGATTACATCCATTATAAATAGTAATCACTCTTGAATATCAATAAGTTAAAGATTCTGATTTAATTTTTTTAAATTTATAAATATATATTTGAAAATTTTTAAAAATTTTCATAAAATAAAAAGTTGAATAAAGTTGAATAATTTTTTTAATTTGATATCCCTTTAATTCAATATTAAATTTAAGATCTAAACTAATATATCTGAGATGTAACATATCACTACATGAATTAACATATAAATTATATAATGGGTTACTATGGAACTAAAATTCGTGAAAACTACTGTTGAAATGAAATTTGCAGAAACAATATTTTTAAGATTACTATCAAGTGATTTAGAATTAATAGGAAAATATTATATTGATTTTAAAAATATTTCAAATGATAGAAAAATAGAGTCTAAATCTATTTTAACTGATGTTTATATATTTAAAGAAAAAAATATTTGGATTGCTGTTAATAAAAATAAAGATGAAACGATATATGCATTTGGGTTAGGAAATAAAAATGAATTTAACTCTGTAAAAGAAAGTAACCCTAAATTAGCACAATTGCTTTTAAATTTTCACTACAATCTCTTCTCTAACAAATCAACAGGATATTTCTTAAAAAATAAAAATCTAAAATTCAGTATAATCATGTCTATTAATAATTTAAATCCAACCGACATGTCTTTTTCAAGATCATTAGGATTTAATTTTTTTAAATTAAAAAATAATAATGAAGAAGGATATTATCTTAATTTAGGACATTTAAGTGAATTTAAAAATCTGATAGAAAATATTCATAAAATAATAAGCGAAATTAACTTTGAAAAACATTACGATATAAATAATAAATCAGATAAAATTTGTATTAAAAATTTTAATAGTGTTAATAATAATCCTTCTAATAATCCCCCTAATAATCCTTCTAATAATCCCCCTAATAATTCCATTAATGAGTCCTATGACACTAAATCACCTGATAATTCCGCCAATAAAGAATTTAAAATTAATTTTAATAAAATAAAAAAAAATAAAAAAGAATTAAGTAATGAACATCTTGATAATCTAAATTTAAATAATAATTATCAGACTAATAATGAGGCATATGCTAAATACAGCAATAGCAATTTAGATACTAAAAAATTAAATGAAATTTCCGAGGCAATGAAGAAAGTTAAGACAATACCTATTATCAATATTGCAAAAAGTGATAAATTAAAGCCACAAACAGGAAAAAGTAATGAAAATATAGCTATTGAATTGAAACCCCCATTGAATGAATCTAAAAATCAAATAAATACTAAAAAAGAAAATGATGAAATATTTAAGTGTGTGAAATGTGGAGCTAAAATAGCTAAAAATCGAGAAAATATTAATAATAATAATTTAAAATGCTTAGAATGTGAATCTAAAGAAAATGCAGTTAATTACTTGAAAAATTTATTAGAAAATCTAGAACCTGAAGAATTATTTAATAAAAATGAACTTATAGCTAAATATGATTATGATGAATCAGTTCTAACAGAATATATATGGACATTACAAGAACATGATTTAGTGAATTTTGATGAAAAAACTAAATATTATTCTCTTGAAAACAAAGAAACATTAACAAAATTCGTAGAAGAATCTGTTGAAGAAGAACTCGACATAGATTCTTTGAAAAAAGATGATCATAAGAACTTAAGTAAAATATGCAAAATTTGTAATGAAGAATTTCCTATAAAGCAGTTCTACAGAATTAATGATAAAAAATATTCTAATATATGTAAAGATTGTTTTGAAAAGACATATGCAGTGAAATCATTGATTAAAATTATAAATATCCTTGGATATCCATTAAAAATAAAGGAAGAAGAATTTTTAAAAGAATATTCTGAACAAGAAGATGATCTGTGGACATTACAAGAAAACGATTTGATGTTATTAGATTCTGTCAACAATGAATATTATTTTGCTGAAGAACAGATTATTAATGAATTTTTAGAAAAATATGGAAATAAAGAAGAAGAAAAAACTGTTGAAGAAATTATAAATAAAAAAGAAAAAAGTATGGAATATACTTTAAAAAATAATAATACTAATACTAATAATACTAATACTAATACTAATAATACTAGTACTAATACTAATACTAATACTAATAAATTAAAAGGCAGTGAACATGAAAAGGAATTAATACCTCAAAAGAAACCTAATGGAAAATATTCTGATTATAAAGGTGTTAGTTATAATATTACACGTAAATTATGGATTGCAAGTGTAAAGATAAATAAAAAAATCAAACAAATTGGTGCTTTTGAAAGTGAAGAAAAAGCATATCAAGGAAGATGTAAATATCTAAATAGACATCCTAGTCTTAAAAAAGATAGCTATAATAATGATTATAAAAAAGATAAAAAATCAGATAAGGTCCCTACTAAACAGATAAATGGACATTATTCATTATATAAAGGAATTAGTTATGGAAATGCTAGTAAATCATGGTCTGCTTCAGTGGTTGAAAATAAAAAAAGAATTCACTTAGGCAGAAGTTTTAACACAGAGTATGAAGCAATACAAGCAAAAAAGAGATACTATATTAAAAAAAATCCAATGCTTGCTACAATTCATGAAAATAGTGAGAATGTTTCAAACAATGGAGTTTCATTCGATCAAGAAAGCTGTCATTGGAAAGCAGAAGTTAATAAAGATAAAGATAATGTTACCATAGGTTATTTTGAAAGTGAAGACGAAGCCATAGATGCTAAAAACAGATTTTTAAAGAAAAATACTGAATATGATGAAATCATAACCAAAAAAACTATTCCTAAAAGGGAAAAAACACTTACACAAAAATCAAATTACACTGTATCTAATGTAAAAACAAAAGAAAAACCTATAACAATAGCTATGGAAAAGAGTTTTATTATTAATAAAAATAAAGAATTTACTGAATTAATTGTCAAAGGAATTATAGAAGACAGTGAATTCCTAGATACAATGAAGATATTAGAAAACTTCGCATATTCTCTTAAAAAAATTTATGCAACTCGAATATATGGGATCTATTATGATATACTACTTGAATTACATGTTGAAAAAGAAGATTTACTTGAAGTCTATGAAATACTTGAAGAAAGTGGATGGAACCTGGATAAGTAGATGATTTCAAGTAATTAATTAAATAATCAATATTTCAGTTAAATATTATTTAAAAGATTATTAAACTCTTAAATCAGTATCAATATTTAAAATAATAGAAAATTAGAATACATAAACAGCAACATAAACAGCAACATAAACAGCAACATAAACAGCAACATGAAAAATTAAAATTAATTAAGAGGATGTTCCATAATTCTATAAGTCGTTTAAAATCTATTTAATTAATTTTTAAGCATTTTAATTAAATATATATTAAAACAAAGTTATTTTAATCATTTTTAAATATAACATGTTTTCATGATAT
>NZ_LWMT01000127.1 GCF_001639265.1 Methanobrevibacter filiformis | reverse complement strand
CCTCAATAAAAAAACAAATATGATTATCTGGAATAAAGTCCCTCAAATTCAAAGGAAGTAAAAACACCTGACCAATACTATCTTCATGCAAAACCATAAACACCAACTCAACAAAAACTAAAAAACATTAATACTATATTACACCCCATAATATTTAAAACTAAGCATAACTAAAAAGAATCAAAAAATAATTATTGCACAGCCAATAAAATTAATAAAACTAAGATTAGTGAAGTTCACAACTACATTTGAAATATCAAAAAGGTGATTGATCTTTTCACCATCAAGAATAACATTACCATAGCCTTCAATTGATAAATTTTTATCAATAGTTAGATTAGTGTTGTTAATTCCAGTGTAGTGACCAGTAGGTGCGATGATGATTTTACCGCCTTCTTTGAGAATGCTTAATGCTTGTTTTAATGTTGCAACAGAATTAGCCCAATCATAACCAGTATTCAGATCACTTCCGCCCGTTTGATTAACATAAACAATATCAAGCAAATTTTTAGTAGTGAAAAGCCAATAATCAACTAAAAGAGTAACATTACCAGAAGAAGAGAAACTTTCATTAACTTTTGGATTGAATTCACTATTTAAAGCATCATTGATATATTCATAGCCAGTAAAATTAGGTAATAAATTTACATCATAAGAATCAGAATTATTAAGAGTAAAAGTATACTTAATATTACTTCCATTAACACTAGCACTACATATAAAATAATTATTCACAACAACATTAGAAGGAACATTATTCTCACCCCACCAATTATAATCAAAATTATTATTGTTACCATAATAGTTCATAAGACCTTCTGATGGATTGAAAAAACGATTATAATTAATTTTAACATTATCGCCCCAATTAGCAATCACAGCATCTAATGCATAATTACCCTCAAAATTAGACTGATTAATACTTGCATTGTAACCATAATTATGAATAATACCATTTTCAGCATTATTACCAGTGAAATTAGATAAAGTCACACTAAAATTGTTAGCTGAATTATAAACAGCACCACCATTATATACGGCACTATTATTAACAAAATTAGATAATAATATCCTAAAATTAGAATTACTATTACCCATAATAGCACCTCCAGCATAATGAGCACTATTACCTGTGAAATTAGAACTACTCACACTAAAATTACCACCACTATTCATAATAGCACCACCATAAAAACCAGCACTATTACCAACAAAACTAGAACTACTCAAATTAAAATTATTATCATTATTATAAATAGCACCACCATAATAACCAGCACTATTACCAACAAAACTAGAACCACTCACAGTTAAATTATTACTATAATAATAATTATAAATAACACCACCATAACTACTAGCACTATTATTACTAAAAGTAGAATTATTCATAATTGAATTATTACTATAATAATTATAAATAACACCACCATAACTACTAGCACTATTATTACTAAAAGTAGAATTATTCATAATTGAATTATTACTATAATAATTTAAAATAACACCACCATAATAACCAGCACTATTACTACTAAAAGTAGAACCACTCACACTAAAATTACCACCACTATTATAAACAGCACCACCATGAGCAGTAGCACTATTATTACTAAAAATACTATTACTCACACTAAAATTACCACCACTATTATAAACAGCACCACCACCATTATTAAGGGCATTAGAAACATTACCAGAATTATTTTCAAAAATAGAACTCTTTACAGTTAAATTACCATTATTATAAATAGCACCACCACCACGACCACGAGCATTATTACCAACAAAACTAGAATTACTCACACTAAAACTACCACTACTAATGTATGCAACACCACCAGAAATACCATTATTACCAACAAAACTAGAATTACTCACACTAACATTACTACTAATACTATGAGGATTCGCATTTAATGTTTCTTTATTTGTTCTATTTTATTGATTTTTTCTTTATTTTTTGTGTTTTTATGTGAGTTTTTTTTAATATTTTGTTGGTTTTGTTGAATTGTTTTTAGTTGTTCTTATTGTTTTTAGTTTGTTTAATTTTATGT
>NZ_LWMT01000126.1 GCF_001639265.1 Methanobrevibacter filiformis | reverse complement strand
AATAGATATTCAATGAAAAACATAGACAACAAATAAAAAAAACTACAAAAAATAATTTACAATCTAACCACAACTAAGAAAATTCACTGTCATCCATCAACTGAAAAATTAATTATTGCACAGCCAATGTTAACAGATCTGTAAATTTCGTAGCCAGATGCTCTTGAAACTTTATTTATAGTAATTGTGACCTTATTCTTTTTGGAAGATAATTTAGTGATGCTTGTTTTTAATGGCTTTGTGATTACTTTAACTTCAGGACTAAGTTTTCCATACTTATTTTTACCAGCTATTCTTTTATAGGATCTTATTTTATACATATATTTTGTTGCACTTTGTAATTTAATGGTTATGCCATTCTTTTTATTGCTTTTTAATGTTGTTAAAACAGTATATTTTCCAGAATTATACTTAAGAACTTGATAACCTGTAGTTATTGAAGAAGATTGTTTATTCCATTTAATGGTTAATAGATTAGACTTCAAACTAAACTTTAAATTTGAAATAATATTGTTAGAATTTAAATCAGATTTTAAATTTAAAATATCCTTACTATCTTTATTAGAGTTTAAAATAGTGCTTAAATTTGAAATATCATTATGGCCTTTATTAGAATTCGATATATTACTTGATTTTGAAATAATACTATTGGATTTAGCAGAACTAGATGATTTATCACCTAAACCAAATAGCTGTACCCAGTAGTGAGTACCATATTTTTTATTATTTCCACTATAAATATAAGCAATACCAATTGTTTTGTATGTTTTGTTTAGAATAGCTTCTTTATGTCCATAATTTGAGTTTATCCATGCAGTAACAACTTCTTTTGGTGTTTTTGGACCTGCTGCAAGATTTTCGCCGTAGGCATAGTCTGAGACTGTGTACCATATTTGCCCATTAGGTCGAGTGTGGCTAACTTGTGTTAGTAATTCTTTAGCTCTAATTTTTGCAGCATCGACTAACCTCTGATCAACCTGTAATGGATCTAATCCTACTTTTGCTCTTTCTTGATTGACTAATTTTAAAACCTGATTTGTAAAATCATCCGAAGATGTGACATTTGATGTTGCTGCAAAAGCAGGAACTATTGTAAATAGCATGATTGCTATAATAAAAACAGCTTTTAAGTATATTTTCCCCAATTATGAAAACCTCATGAAATTTATATAATGACTTCTAAAATATTTTATACTAAATTTTATTATATTTATTATATGTTTTTGTATATTAAAATATTTAAATGTTTTCATATATAAAATATTATTTTACTATACTATTTATATTAAATATAAACATTCAAAATATTATTAAATATATATGTATAAGATCTATGGTCCTATATAATAAAACATGAACAATATTATCTTTTTGTTGGATTAAACTTAGTAATCTGGGGTTATTAAGGAGCATATGTAAAATTGAAAATTGAAATAACTTATCTAATTACGACTGTGTCAAAAACTTCAGGGTGAACAAGTGAAAAAATTCAATGAAAAGTACAACATATACATGTAATGTTCAGTATAATTCAAAAAAAAGTGAGTATAATAACATTAATTAAATGGAGGAAGAATATAGTTAAATCTATGCAAAGAGAAAACAAACTTCCTCCAAGTAATAATTATGAATGTTAAAATATATAATACTGATGGTACCAAGAGAGTTGTGATAGAAGAAGAAATATTATACTTAGATAATCGTGTAGACCCAACATATCATCAAACATTGGAAGAAATGACAGGTAGGAGTCTTAAATGTCGTTACATCGATAATAGTGATTTTAAATGTGAATGTTGTGGTTCAGACTCATTTAAAATACATGATTATGGTCTTAGAAATCTGAATAAAAATCAAAAAATAGAATCCACAATTTACAAATGTAGGAAATGTGGAAAAACACATCAAACACCATTAGAACCTTTTGTTGATAAAAATAGTAATTACACCAACAAAGTCCAATCATTAGGCATTATGGTGAACTACCTATCGCATCTATCGTTAAATAACATATCCTTACTTAATGGAATTGTAAATAATGCATTTCCATCCAGACAAAGCACTCTCA
>NZ_LWMT01000125.1 GCF_001639265.1 Methanobrevibacter filiformis | reverse complement strand
CTAAAACACTTACGAATATTACTATTAAAACTCATAAAAAAATATATAAACAATCAAACATAAATAAAAATACCAAAGAAAAAAAATAATACATATAAAAAGAAAATTATTAAATACGAATCCTCATCTATATTTTTATATGCGAAATATTTAATTGATGAAATCTTATGATTCAATAATTTTGTTTCGTATTCCTCATATACTTTGTTTTCTTTAAAAGTTTCAATAACATGATTCATAATGGGTATGTAACCAAAATATCTTTCATCTTTTGAAGTTATCACGGAATTTTCACGTACTCTACGATTATACAAATATTTATCGATAATGAAAAGTTTTTTAAAGTTTAAAATTACTTGGAAAAAGAAAGGATTATCTTCAAATATTGTTCCTTCAGGAAATTTCGCATGAATATTGTCTAAAAAATCTTTTTTATAAAATTTATTACATGGAGATACTGAAATATTGAATAACTCTTCTTTAATCTCATGATGACTATAAAGTTCATGATTAAAATATTTCTTTAATGCTGATAATTCATAATCATTTCTCTTAAAAAACTTATTTTCTTTATCATTCCATGGTCTCAATTTAAACATTATAATATCAGTATTTTTATTTTTAGCCAAACTATACAAATAATCTAATGTATTATTTTCTAACCAATCATCAGAATCTACAAATTCAATATATTCCCCTTTTGCAGTGTTTAATCCTTTATTTCTTGCAGCTCCAGCTCCTTTATTTTCTTGATTAATTATTTTTATTCTTTTATCTTTATTTGCATATTCCTTTAATATTTTTAAGGAATTGTCTGTTGATCCATCATTAATACAAATTATTTCAAAATTTTTCAATGATTGATTAATAACGCTATCTAAACATTTATTCAAATAGTTTTCTGCATTATATACTGGAATTATCACTGAAATTTTAGGAGGCAGTTTATTTTTAAGTTTTTCTACTATATTTGGATGGTTTATTGTAGTGTATTTAATTGGATTTTTATTATTGTTCCTAAAACTAATATTACTATCTTCATTTTGCGATTTTTCTAATTCTATTGTATTATTTATTTTTCGACGGATTGAATTGAATTCAGCATTTTTATTTGGATATTTTCCTTCTTTTTCTCCATATTTTATATAATGTTCTATCGGATCCATTCCTACTTTTTTAATATGAGGATATTTATTTAAATAATAACTTTTATCAAAATTGATTTTTTCCATTTTTTTATTTATCAATTCTTGAATGTTTTTAGTAATTTCAATAGAATAGTATTTAGAATATTTCAAATAGATATAGGTAAGAGAACCCATCATAGTTGACCATGGTTTTTCTAGTCCTCCTAAATGGAGAATTTTAGCATTTTCATAAAGTTCACATTCGTTTGAAGAGAATTTCTCATTATAAAAATTTTCAATTTCTGTAATAGTTGAGTAGTTTAAATAAGCATTTAAAAAATTGTATTTTATATTTGCATAAATTACATCATTGTTAAAAATTGCATTGAATGCATCTTGGTCCATGAATTTATTAAATTTATTTTTCCTGAAACTTAATAGTTTATTAGATATTTTATCTTTTCGCATTTTTTCTAAGTTTAGCAGCATGACTCCAGTGTTAAAATAAAAATCGATTTTAGGGCTCACCTTTTTAACATGCGTAGGATTTGTCATGGATAGTGTATCTTTTACAACAACAGCATAATTATTTTCAAAATTAATGTTGTAAAGTTTTTCAAGATTATCTAAAATTAGTACATCACTATCCAAATATAACACTTTATCATGTTTACTTAATATTTCTGCGATGTCAAATTTAAAGAGTGAGCTCCTACTAACATGTCTAAGTTGTTTTAATGAGGAATAATCCTTATTATCATTAACCTCTATTATTTTCACTACAAAATTTTCATTATTTAGTTTTTGGAGAGAAATTCTATTTTCTTTACTAATATTATCCGAAAATATAAAAGAGGATTCGTATTTAATAATTTTCTTTTTATATGTATTATTTTTTTTCTTTGGTATTTTTATTTATGTTTGATTGTTTATATATTTTTTTATGAGTTTTAATAGTAATATTCGTAAGTGTTTTAGGT
>NZ_LWMT01000124.1 GCF_001639265.1 Methanobrevibacter filiformis | reverse complement strand
TTACATACATAAGTCTGTATCTTAAAATACTCTTTCCATGTGCTGAAAATGATTAAACGCTCACGACTACCATTTTCATCAACATTTATACCTCCACAAACTGGACAAATCCTTATTTTCTCTTGTAACCATTTGAAATTCTTCTTAAACTTTAATTTAATATTGCCTGCAAGTTTTAAAGAATTTTTCCTCCATTTATAAAATTTATTTGACATAAAAGTCACATTATCAGCAACAACATCTAAAGTTTGCTGACATTTATCAATAGCAGATGCGCAATAAATATTATTCATAATAGACATAATTAAACATATATATTTACCAATATATAAATATTTTCAATTTTAAACAGTTATTAAAAAATATTAACCTCATAAAACAAGAAATAAAGATATATAAAAACCTATTCTCTATTTAAACTATTTAAAAAAGATTTAGTCATGATGAATAATCAATGAAAACTATTAATAATAAAGTAATACTATAAAAGTATTACTGCAAAATCAATGAAAAATAAAGGAATATAATGCAATATTTCAAAAATTCAAGCCTAAAAAAAGATTATCATAAGTAATACTAATAAAGTAATACTAAAAAATTTTCAAATCAGTAACCTACTTGACTATGCCAAAAATTCACAAAACTCATAAATATATTAAAATAATAAACAATATAAAACTTTCTAACAAATCTATTTTATAATTTATTAATATAAAAACAAGTTCTTTATTAAAACATGAAACTAAATTAAAATAATGAAAATCCACAAAAAAGTACAATGAAATACCACAAAATATTATAACAAGATGTTACAAAAAAATAATTAATGAAATTAATACGGTTATTCCTATGAAAAACAAATATTTAAAACGTGTGATTGATGGTATATTAAAAGAACGTTTAAAAATGATTGGAGCAATTGTTATTGAAGGACCTAAATGGTGAGGTAAAACAACAACAGCTGAACAACATGTGAAAAGTGTAATAAAATTACAAGACCCTGATAAATCGAAATCTTATTTACAATTAGCAGAAATTAAACCATCTGCACTTTTAGAAGGAAAAACTCCTAGATTGATTGATGAATGGCAGATGGCTCCAGTATTATGGGATGCTGTTAGAACCAGTGTTGATAATCTAAATGAAGTTGGTTTATATATTTTAACAGGTTCAACTTCAGTTCAGGAAAATGAAATAATGCATTCAGGAACTGGTAGGATAAATAGATTAACTATGCTACCAATGAGTTTATTTGAAAGTAAGGAGTCTAATGGTAAAATATCTATCCTTGATTTATTTGATTCGTCAGATATGGATATTGATGGTATTAAATCAGAGTTATCGATTGAAGAGTTGATTTTTGCTAGTTGTCGTGGAGGATGGCCAGAGAGCTTGAATAAAAAAAATAAAAAAGCACAACTTTTTATTGTGTCGAATTATATTGATAATATTTGTGAAAGTGATGCATCTACTGTTGATGGAGTTAAACGTGCTCCTCAAAGAGTTAGAACTATTATACAGTCTTACGCAAGAAACATATCAACACTTGTATCAGATGAAACCATACTAAAAGATGCTCGAGCTAATTTTGCAAATATGAATAAATCAACATATTACTCTTATATTGATGCATTAACTAGGTTGTTTGTTATAAATAATGTTCCTGCTTGGAATCCTAATATAAGATCAGCTACAGCTATTAGATCAAGCTCAAAAAAAGAATTTGTAGATCCCATCAATTGCAGTAGCTTCATTAGGTTTGACACCAGAATCATTATTATATGATTTAAATACATTTGGATTTATATTTGAAAATTTATGCATAAGAGATTTAACTGTTTATTCTAGTTCAGTAGATGGGAAAATTTCATATTATAGGGACCGATACGGCCTTGAAGCAGATTGTGTATTACACCTAAAAGATGGGAGATATGCCCTTATTGAATTTAAATTGGGGAGCAGTGAAATTGAAAAAGGTGCAAAAAATTTAATAAAACTTGATACTTTAAGGAGTTTATCCATAATTAAAATAAAGGTTTATGATTGTTGGATATGGTTTTAGATGTTTTTTAGTTTTTGTTTTAGTTTTTTGGTCTATTTTTTGTGTTTTAGTTTTAAACTTTTTAAATGTGTTTT
>NZ_LWMT01000123.1 GCF_001639265.1 Methanobrevibacter filiformis | reverse complement strand
ATATAATTTTTAAGTTGTTTAATTGTAATTAATTATTATATTGAGTTTATTGTATTTAGCTATTAATCATTTCTTAATGTTAGTTATATTATTAGTTATACTATTGATATTTGGATAATTTATTAATACTGAATATTTGTTAATACTGGATATTTATTAATACTGGATATTTGAGTATATTGTTAATATTGGAGGAGAGTTTTTGAATAAGAGGAATAATAATCAGGGAACACAAGAATTTAGAAGAGTTAGAACTCCAAGAAGAGGAGAAATGCCTGCTCTTGTTGAACAAATAATGGGGCATGGAAAACTAAAAGTAAGATGTGCTGATGGAAAAATCAGAATGGGTCGTATTCCTGGAAAAATGAAAAAAAGAATATGGATCCGTGAAGGAGACGTTATCTTAGTTAAACCATGGGATTTCCAAACTGATGAGAAAGCTGATGTTATCTGGAGATATACTAGAACAGAATCAAATTGGTTAGAAAGAAAAGGCTATTTAAAAATGTAATAACTATTTTTCAAACTTTTAAAAACAAGAATCAAAGATTTCTCTAAATTTCATTATGAAATAAAAGTTTAGAAAATCGAAGATTTTATAACTTAATAAATTAAGTTTAAGAAACGAAAAAGATAAAAATCTTTTTTCTAACTTTTAAATTCTGTGATTTTAAATTAAATCAAAGATTTTATAACTTAACAGTTAAGTTTGATCAAAAGCTATTTCAAAGAATAAGCAATTTAGCACAAGAAATACTTTTACTAAGATTGATACTATTATTATATTTAATACACTATTTATAATTTAATGCTTATTTTTATTATTAATCAGGAAGCTTTTTTATTTTATTTTTTTTAGAATTTAATTTTTCTATTTGACTTTCTTATTTTACATTTTATTTAGCTAGGTATCTTTTTTCATTTATCCTCATTTTTAAATCATATTATAAATAAAATTAATTATTGCTCTTTGTTTTATAAAATCCATAACTTTTTTCATGTATTTACTCTCTGTATTAAACATTTATTTTTTTATTAGGTGATAAGGAAAGTAAATTAGAGTTACACCAAATTTAGATAAAGAACTTCTCCATTTATTACTTGTTATTTTTTGATGTAATCATATTATTGGTTTAAATTATTACAAAATATTTAAATAGTAATAATTCAATATTTTTATTAGAATATATTAAAATATTAATATTTAGTAATACTTAATATTTTTGATAAAATGAGTGGAGGATACCTTTTGGATGACTGCAGAAATAGCTATTTTAAATAATAATGCATTAGTATTTGCAAGTGACAGTGCAGGAACTGTTAACTATCAATCAAGAAATCAAATAAATGATTCATTCAATAAAATATTCATGCTTTCAAAGTATGAACCAGTTGGCATAATGATCTATCAAAATTTGAACTTTTTTGATATATCATGGGAAACTATAATATCTATATATCGTGATAAATTAGGAAAAAAGAAATTTAATCATTTAAATGATTATATAAACGATTTTTTCAACTTCATAGAATGCAACTTCAAAAAAAATGAAGAAGAACAGGAAAGATATATAATAAAAGCTGTAAAATGGATAGTAGAAGATATTTTAGGAACATCTAATGATAATGGTTTAAATAAAGAGTATTTAGAAAATTTAATTAATGAGAAATTAGCTAATTTAAAAGATTCTGTTAATGAATCATGGGATAATATTCCTAAAGAATTTATAGATTTAATTTTGAAAAAATATAGAAATTTAATCACTTCTGAAATTAATAATTCCATGATGTATTGCAATATACCATTTAATTTATTATCATCAAAATATTTCAATAAATTAATTGAAATTGCCCAATATATTTTATATGAAGATTATACAGGTGTTGTATTTGGTGGTTTTGGTGAGGATGAAGTTCATCCGTCTGTAATTTCAGTTAATGTTGGAAAAATATTTAATATTGGCTGTGCAATAATTATTTTTTGATTCTTTTTAGTTATGCTTAGTTTTAAATATTATGGGGTGTAATATATTATTAGCACAGCTGTTAAGTTAAGGATTTAATCGATTCTATAGAATTGCCTTAAATTAAACATTGCTTCTTTATTTTTTTCTTATTTCAGAAACTTCTTCTACAATTGGTTCTATTTTTTCTTGGTGGGGTTT
>NZ_LWMT01000122.1 GCF_001639265.1 Methanobrevibacter filiformis | reverse complement strand
AAAACACATTAAAAAAGTTTAAAACTAAAACACAAAAAATAGACCAAAAAACTAAAACAAAAACTAAAAAACATCTAAAACCATATCCAACAATCATAAACCTTTATTTTAATTATGGATAATCTCCTAAAAAATGAATAAAAATGAATTAATTGATTACATATATGAAAATCTTAATGAAGGACCAAATGTCTTAATTAGAAGAAAAACATCGGGGAAAAATTTCCCTAAATTTTACAGAGAGAGTTTTTTTAAACTCAAAAAACATATTGATGATTTTCTTGATGATTTTCTTGAAAATAGATTTATTACCTTATCTGGCTTAAGAGGACTTGGAAAAACAACTATTTTAATCCAAATATACAAATATCTAACTAATGAGAAGAATATTTCAAAGGATAGAATACTATATATCAATGCAGATGATCTTGAATTTATTGGAATAACACTTTATGAATTAATTGATACTTTTATTAGAGAAATACATGAAACAACTCCTGTAAGTTTAGATAAGAAAATATTCATTCTTATTGATGAAGCACACTATGATAAGAATTGGTCAAAGGTTGGAAAAGTTTTCTATGATAAAAATGACAATATCTTTTTTATTTTCACAGGTTCATCTACATTAAGTTTTGAAGTAAATGTTGATGCAGTTAGAAGAATAAAAATGGAAAAGATATTTCCAATGAACTTTCAAGAGTATAATAGACTAAAAAATAATATAAAATATCCTGAGAATTATTATGAAACCTTAAATAAGATGATTTTAAGTGGTGAAAATTTAGATAAAATGATTTCAAAAGAGCATCACCTTCGAAAAAAATTTTTAAATCTAGATAAACCTCTTATTAAAGAATGGGAAAACTTTTTAATATGTGGAAACTTCCCATTTTTTCTCCATGACAATAGTGATGAATATTTTTTAAGAATTTTTCAAATGATAAATAAAATTATAGAAAAAGATGTTTTCACACTAAAAACATTTAAAACAGATTCAAAATCCACAATATCTCAAATAATTACATATATTGGACTTCAAGATCCTGGAGGCACATCAGATAAAAAATTAGCCACAATTCTTTCTAAATCCCCTAAAACTATTAGAGAAATCCTAAATACTTTAGAAAAAACCAGACTTTTATTTTCTGTTAGGCCCTATGGTAGTAATGGAAAAATAATAAGAAAACCTTGGAAATATTATTTTTCTTCTGCCTCTATAAATGCGTCAATTAGATTTAAATTTGGTAACTTTTCTATTAAAAATAGAAAAATTTTAGGAATTTTTGCTGAGACTCTTGTTGCTTCATATTTGTTTAAATTAAAAGAAGTTGAAAATCCCTTTTTAAATATTTACTATGATGTAGTGTCATGACTATTTAATTTTAAATATTTATATATTATTAATTTCATACCATATAGCTAAAATAAAGAAAATTAAAGCTTAATTAAAAAGATAACGAAATATTTAAAACCATAATATTAAATTGTCATGACAGTAGGGGAAAATGGAGTTGACTTTTTAGTTGAGAATTATGATAAAATAATTCCAATAGAAGTGGGTCTAGGAAAAAAAGACAAAAAACAAATATCTAAGGCAATAAATAGATATAAATCTCCTTATGGGATAGTAATTTCAAATACAACAAGTAAAATAGAAAAAATAGATAATATAATTTATATTCCTTTAACTAGCTTTTCATAAATCCTTTGGATTTAGAAACATCTGAATAAATCCATTAAAAAAAGAAATAAAAAATATTAATAAGAAATAAGTATTTTATTTTACTATTTTGATGTACTTTATTTTCTTTAAAAAATAAAATTGTTAGAGTCTAATTGATCATTATTGGAAAATATGAAAAGGAACATTGAATATGAAAAAGGAAAATAGAATGTTTATTGAACTGTTTGAATCTGAAAATATGCCTTGGGGATTGTTGGAGGGACCTTATTCTAGGGGTGATAAATTTCCAGAATGGATGGTTTTACTTACAGATAAAAATCTCAGCATTAGAGATACTGCAAAAGAAAACATTGCATTGAATTTTGAACATCAAGAAACATTATGGTTGGTAACACCATTTGTTATGTTGCAGCTTCAAAAGATTTTAAAGAATATAGTACGATACCTATTTTTTGACAATATTTATATAGTATAAAATATATAATATTGGTATATGAGTAAAGATTCTAAAGAAGTAGTGGTGCGTCATATTAGTTCTACTGAGCTTAATGATTTGATT
>NZ_LWMT01000121.1 GCF_001639265.1 Methanobrevibacter filiformis | reverse complement strand
TTCAGTGGAGCACAACAAAAAGAAGATAAAAAACGCTTTAAAACCAAAAGTGGAGCTATGTCTTATTTGAAACCAATAATTGAAAGACAGAACGATGAATTAAAATGGACCTAAATGTTATGATAAACCATGATTTTAGTAATAATTCCTTTTTCAGGAGGTAACTTTTTGACACAAACATATATATATATATATAATGTTACAAAGTTTAAAAATCCAAAAATTCCTCACAATCTTTTTTGTATCTATTTGAATAATAATCAGAAAAAGAATTATCAGGCAAATTTCTATTTCTTTCTAACATTTTTTTCCACATACTATTTGCTCTAGATTCATCTATTAAACCTTTTTGAACTGATTTAGCTAAAATAAGGGCAGTAGTTAAAAGAGGTAATTCATACTTTTCAGTTAATTCTTTAACATCTTTAAGATTATTACTTGCAACAACACCATTATTTTTAATTGCAAAAGCAATAGCAGATGCTTCACCTTTTCCCACAGGTCTATTACTCCAAAGCCCATCTTTAATACATTTATATGCAGTATATTCTTTAGAAATTATACTAATATCTTTGACTTCTACAAAGTCTTTTTCTATTAAATTATACAAATTAGTTTTTATAAATAGTGGGGTTCCATCATGAGAAAGTTCTTCATAAACAGGTTTTGGAATAATGATTTTAGAAAATAAATTACATAGTATAGAAACATCCCCAATAACTAAAAAACAAGCAAGGCAATCAGTATCATAAAAGACAGGTTTATTCTTCAATAAAATCATCCTCATTCAAATTATAAACGATGTCTGATCTAAAAACGTCCAATAGTAACTCTTCTTTTTTTCCAATTGATATTTTATTATTGTTAAATGCTTTTTCAGTTAAAGGAATATAAGTACCTAATGAGAAATATTTTTTACTTTTAATAGAAGGCTCATATAGTTCTGTACTAAAACCTAATTTTGTAGCTTCTCTTTTTATATTATGTCGATATCTTTTAAATTCATCATAAGATATGTATTTTTCTTTTCTTAATCTACATAACATGGAAATGTGGCTAATTTGGAAAAATTGCTCACATTTTAGGATATTTTCTAAACTCCATTTTTCAATGTTGTTTTTTTCAATATACTCTTTTAATGCACATTTTGGCATTAATAATGAAGATGCGAAATTATCTGCTTCTTTCTCACTATCATTGTATTTTTCATCACTACAAACTAACCATTTTTCATTTTCTTCAAATTTTAAATGATATAATTCATGTGCTAAAGTGAAGTTTTGTCTACCTTTAGAATGGTTAGAATTAATTAAAATAAGTAAATCTTTGTCATTTTTAGAACAACATCCACTTATTTCACTTTCTAATGGTAAAAAAATTAGAGTTAGATTGTTTATTTTCTCCCCTATAATAGAAAAAATGTCAATAGGTGTATAATTATCAATTCCCCATTTTCTTCTTAAATCTTCAGCTAATTCATTAGTTTCATAATAGTGTTTCATATTATTCCTCACTATCTAAATCTCTTAGAAATTTTAAATTAGCCATTATTTGATTCATTTTTGAAACTACCTCTAAATTAGGGTTTTTCGTATTTAATCTAAAAGCAAATTTAGGAGATGAGTACTCATCAGACTTTCCTAAAATATATTCATGAGAACAATTATATAATAAACAAATTTTGTCTAATAAACTTAAATTAAAACTTCTATCTCCTTTTTCAATTTTAGAAACTTGTCCTTGGTCAATTTCTAAGTAGTTAGCAATTTGTTCTTGAGTATACTCATTTTCATCCCTTAATTTTTTTAACCTTACACCAATTTTTTCCATCAACATCACCTTAATAATAGTATGGCATAAATAATATATATAATTTTTTATATTTTTATGCCATACTATTTATTCCATTATTTAACTTTTCAGTTAACCAGGAAATATCTAATGTATGAGAAATAATTTTAATTAATATGATGTCCTACAATTAATCTCATGAAAAAATCAAGCTCTTTAAAAGTGATTTAGTTAATTGATTATTATTTAAATATAATTT
The DNA here is from genome assembly GCF_001639265.1 of Methanobrevibacter filiformis. Classification (GTDB taxonomy): domain Archaea; phylum Methanobacteriota; class Methanobacteria; order Methanobacteriales; family Methanobacteriaceae; genus Methanacia; species Methanacia filiformis. Next base: position 245 of record NZ_LWMT01000121.1, on the reverse strand, counting down.
ATTAATTTAATAATTATTATTTTGCTAAATAAAACTAAAATTAATAGTTATACTGGATTCAAGCTATTTAAAATCAAATTTATTATGTAAGATTTAAAAATTCGAATTGTAAGACAGATTATAGGGGATGTTCCATAATTCAATAGATAATTAGTTAAGACTTATTTTCTTAAATAAGTATTTTGAGAGCCTTATATTGCTGATAAATTAATTATATGGATATTTAATTAGTTATATAAATTGAA
>NZ_LWMT01000120.1 GCF_001639265.1 Methanobrevibacter filiformis | reverse complement strand
ATTTATTAATTATAACTATTTTAAACATTTATTTTTTATAAAAAATATGTATTAATGACTTACAAATATTTTAATTTATTTTAATTAGATATCTATTTTTACAAAAAATAATCATTGCACAGCCAATCTAATATAAAAAAAGATAACTTTAAAACTGAATTAGTTTCTGATTCTGAATTACCAATTAAAATAGAAAATATAATTCCTCCTGTGATCATAAATATTCTTGAAGAACGATTCAAGGAAACTAAAGAAATTTCTCTTCTACAAACTCCATTAGGCAGTTTTCCCATGGATTGGGGATCAATTTTTGAAGATTTTAAATTTTATGATATTGATCCCAAAAAATGTAAAGAATTAACTAAGATCAATGGAAATAAACAATTAAAAGAAAATGGTGAAAATTTAGCAGTTGTAATACAAAATATTGTTAACAATAAAGATCAAAAAAGAAAATTTCTTAATTTGCTTAAAGATTTAATTCCAATAGTTAAAGATATTGATACTGAAAAATTAATAGATAATAATTCTTTAATTTTTAAAGTTAAGGAAGAATATTTGGAAAATTTAGAGGATTTCATTCCAGGATGGATGATTTCTGATGGAACAAGCAACATTATAGCTTTAATAGTTGCATTATATTTCACAAATTCCTATTTAACTTTAATTGAAGAACCAGAAAGAAATTTGCATCCGAAAATTATCTCAAGATTAGTTCAAATGATGGAAGAAGCTTCAAAGAAAAAACAAGTCATCGTCACCACACATAATAGTGAGATATTAAAACATACTCCTCTTGAAAACATTCTATTTATTTCGAGAGATGATGATGGATTTTCAACAATTTCTAAACCTGTAAATAATGAAGATGTGAAAATGTTTTTAGATGAAGAGATTGGAATTGAAGATTTATTCATCGATGATCTATTGATGTGATGAATATGTGTGAGTCATTATATATTTTTGTTGAAGACAATAATGATAAAAGATTTTTTGAGAGGATTAAAGGAATAATAAGTGAATGTACAGGTATTAAAACAATATTTATTGTTCCCCATGTGCAAAAACCAGATAAGCTTATTAATGGTTATATAAGCAAAGCTAAAAAAACACCAAATAATACATATTTATTTGTTTCAGATAGAGATAGTAATCATTTTCCATGTATGACTAAAATAAAAGATAAACTTAGTAATAAATACAAGTCGCTGGATATTGAAAAAATAGTCATTGTTGAAGAAGAAATAGAAAGTTGGTACTTTTCAGGATTGAAAAAGAAATCTTTGCTGAACAATTGTGAAGATTTGGATTATAACTGTTCTAAAGAAGAATTTGATAATGCTATTCCTGAACATTATGAAAAAATTGATTTTTTAAATGAAATTTTAAAATATTTCGACTCAAAATTGGCTATTAATAATAATAATTCCTTTAATTATTTTATTCAGAAATTAAATATTATAAATACTCATTAATCATGAAGATTGTATGTTAGGATCAATTAGACAGATTTAAACACTTTTAAAATTGTAGATTTAATAATTTAATAATTTAATAATTGAAGATTTGAAAAGTTAGAGTAAAGATTTATTCTCATCCTTTTGTGAATCAATATTTTAAAATGATTTTTCAATTATTTTCCCGATTTCTTACTCTTTTTATTTCCTGAATTTTTATTTGAGCTTGTTGTTTTTGAAACTTTTTTATTTGACTTAGAATTCTGTTTTTTAGTGGTATTTTTATCTTTTTTAACAGTATATTTAGTCTTTTCAACATTGTTATTATTACTAGTAGCTAAATTATTACTATTATTATCATTATCACTGTTAACATTATTTGAACTAGCTGAGCTATCATTTACTGAAGAAGGTGTATCACCAGTAATATTAGAATTGTTAGTCAATATATTGGTAGTATTTTTGCTGTCATTAGTTATGGAATCGTTAACTCCTAATCCATTAATTGATACGTGCTTATCCTGAATTAAAACAGCGAAACTTGCTCCTAATGCTAGAACAAGAATAATTAATAAAGTTATAATTTTAAGATTACTATTCATTAAATCACCATTAATACCCATTAATACATATTTATGTTTTTTAATTATATATTGGCTGTGCAATAATTATTTTTTGATTCTTTTTAGTTATGCTTAGTTTTAAATATTATGGGGTGTAATATATTATTAATGTTTTTTAGTTTTTGTTGAGTTGGTGTTTATGGTTTTGCATGAAGATAGTATTGGTCAGGTGTTTTTACTTCCTTTGAATTTGAGGGACTTTATTCCAGATAATCATATTTGTTTTTTTATTGAGG
>NZ_LWMT01000119.1 GCF_001639265.1 Methanobrevibacter filiformis | reverse complement strand
TCATCATCTGCACGAAAAAATTCATTTCAATTTCAATCAAAAATCATATTTAATAAAAATCATCATCTGCACGAAAAAATTCATTTCAATTTCAATCAAAAATCATATTTAATAAAAATCATCATCTGCACGAAAAAATTCATTTCAATTTCAATCAAAAATCATATTTAATAAAAATCATCATCTCTTAAAAGATCTTCATCATCAATCAGATCATCCATTACAGAAGAAACTTGAGAAGTGGACTCAACAATTTTATATGGGACAAATTCTCCAAATCTATTATAAGACATTATATTTTCTATCTCATAAGGTCTACAAATAATCATGTGAAATAAGCCCATTTTAGAGAAAGTTATGAGATCTGTTTCTGAAGGCATATTACTTGGACCAGGATGACTATGAACTGAACCTAAATGATCCATAGTAACTGGAAGCATTCCTGTATGCATTATTGCACCTTCACTAGATGTATCTGTTGGAAGAAATATTAAACCAGTGATTGTCAGAATATTATTCTTAAAATTCCCTTCAAGAAGACACATGAATTCATAAGGATCTGAGCTTTGCCCCATATCTGTTATTGTTTCAATGACATCTCTTTGAACATGAATTTCATGAAATTCTTTTTCTTCATTATTTAGTATTTTAGAAATTACTTTATCGAACATTATATCAATACTACATATAATAATTAAATGACATATACTAAAGACAATTAATATATATTATGTCTTGAATATTATATAATATTTGTTATTTATTAAATAAAATATTAAATTAAAATATATTTTTAAAAATACTTACCAAAAATACTTTCAAAAAATTCATTGTTGAATATTTCTAAATTTAAATCAGTGAAAATTTCATGCTTGTTATTATTACTATATTTATTAGATTTATTATTATTCTCATTATTAAGATTTTTATTATTATGCTGTTTCTTTTTATAAATAGCTATTCCTCTTTTTTGCCATAGTGGAAAATCATTTAAATTAATTCCTTTTTCAAATAATAGCTGATGAATATTTCCAGAACTTAAACCATTTAATTTAGATGTTGCTTCATGTTTGGATAATGTTTTTCTTAATGCCCAATAACCATAACCATTAACATGATTTCTCCAAGCTTCGTTTTGACGCCATTTAAAATAACTAACTATATCAGATATAGGAATTATTCTTGAATCAAAAGAAATAGGCAAAGTTATTTTTTCATCTAATGATTCATTTAAGTTTAAAGTTAAACTACTAGATGCGAAACTTGGAAAAACTGAATTTAGTTTTTCAATTCTTCCATTGAAAGGTATTTCTTTAAGTAATATGTTGAGTTCATCTGAAAAAGTGTAAATGAAAAGGGGGGAAAATTCTTTAAATATATATTCTGCAGTTTTAGCCATAGAAAATGAAAATACTTCATCATAAGGCCTTTTTAAATTTAAATTTTTACTTATAGTATGAAAACCTCTGCCATCTAATCTTAAAATGATTGTAGAAGATAATGGAACTTTCATATCTGAATATATCTCATACTCTTTCATATTATTCATCTTATCACTGTTTAAAATCCAACAATTATTATTATAATTATTATTATAATTATTAATTTACATCTTACTTAACTTTTGAATATCTAATAAATAATTTAAACTAATAAGTTTATATAATTTATTAATAGCTATCAATAAAATTTAAATTGGTAATTAAAATAGTTAAAAAATAATATTAATTGTCTGTACAGGGAATATATGTAGGAGTCCAATAGCTGAAGGAATATTTAATAAGAAATATGGTGGAGAAAAAATATATTGCACTCTCTGCTGGCATAAGTACTCGTAATGGAATACCTGCTGATGAAAATGGGAGAATAGTTATGAAAAAAAGATATAAATATAGATAATCACAGATCTCAAAAAATTAGTGAAGCTATTTTAGAAAATGTAGATGAAGTTTATGTATGGCAATGCCTCATTTAAGCTATTTAAAAACAAATTATCCAAAATATAAAAATAAATACCATTTAGTTAGAGAAACAGATGTTGAATATCCATATCTCCAATCTATTGAAAAGTATGATGAAGTAGCTGATAACATAGAAATAGCTATTGATAATATCTTTAAAAAATATTTAGAAAAAAATTAGTATATTTAAGGAGATCTTCCATAATTCATTGATTAGTTAATTGATATTTATTGGTTTATATTGTGATGATGAAGTAATATTAAGTTAAAATAAGGATTATTATTTAGTTTATTGGGTTTTAAGTGATTTATGTTTGTTGATTGTTTTTTAGTAAAGTTTAATAATCTTTGTGTTGAAATATG
>NZ_LWMT01000118.1 GCF_001639265.1 Methanobrevibacter filiformis | reverse complement strand
GACACACAAGACTAACAATATCAAGAATAAAAAACATGCTAAAAGAAAAATAAGAATATAAACAAAAAACATCACAACATTACACACTACATATCTAACATGAAAAATCCTTAACTTAACAGCTGTGAGTTAAAAAATGATTTTTGTTTTAGCAAAAATGGTAATTAAGAATAGTAGAAATAATGAGTTTTTAAAAGCAACTGAAAATCTTATTGAAAAAACTAGATTAGAAACTGGAAACATTAGCTATAATCTTTATGCTGATACAGAAGAAAATAATGTATTTATGATGGTTGAACAATGGGAAAATAATGAATTACTTGACAAACATTTAAATACTGATCATTTTAAAGATTTTGAAGAGGAAGTTAAAGACATTCTAGCAGAAGAAATTGATATTAGGCAATATACTGTTAATTAATTAATAATTTTTAACTTATATTTATCAATATTTCTTTAATTTTATTTTTAATATTTAATTTTTCTTGATTTTACTAAATAATTCTATATATACTCAATAATATGTCAAAGCGTTTTTAAAAAGTATTTATCAAATTAGTCTATGATTGCTCAACTTATAACTAATTCAAGGACGATTCATCTGATAGATTCTTAAAAACTATTTTGAGAAATAAAAGATAAGAAAACATATTAGATTTAATTAAACCTGTAGTAATTTATAAATAATTAAATATATAAATAACATTATAATTAAAGTCAAAGATTAAATTTATAAATAAATTAATAGATAAACAATACATAAAATTATTAATTGAAGAATAATTTATTAATTGAAAATTAGTTTATTGGTAAATAAAAACTAGTCTAAATCAATAAAAGCACTTTTTATGCTTTAAATGATTATTTCATGAAATAGTTTTTGATCAACCTCTTATTTCCAGAAAATTTAGAAAAATCTTCTATTTCTCGCTTATAAAAGTTTGATTTAAATTAATTATTCTTAGTTTTATTATTTTCTATTTACAAAAGATTTTATTTTTTAGGAGATGTTTATATGACAATAGCAGTACTTGGTGGTACTGGAGATCAAGGTTTAGGAATAGCTATTAGGTTTGTTCAAGCTGGTGAAAACGTTATTATTGGGTCAAGAAAAGCGGAAAAAGCAGAACAAGCTGTTGAAAAAGTTAAAAAGCTTCTTAAAGATAATAGCTTACCTAATTTAAAAGGATTAAATAATGAAGATGCTGCAAGTAAAGCAGACATATTAATATTAACAGTTCCTATTCTCGCTCAAAAACCAACTTTAGATTCTGTTAAAGAACATGTTAAAGATAAAATATTTATTGATGCTACCGTCCCATTACAATCAAATATCGGAGGCACATCAATGACCTATTTCTCATTATGGGAAGGTTCAGCAGCTGAGCGAACCGAAGCTATCTTAAAAGGAACTAATGTTAAAGTTGTCTCTGCATTTAACAACATAAGTTCTTCAAGTTTAATGAAGTTTGATAGTGAAATTGACTGTGATTGTCTTGTTTCTGGAGATGATAATGAAGCAAAAGCAATAGCTATGGAATTAATTGAAAAAATACCAGGCATCAAATGTGTGGATGCTGGACCACTAGAACAAGCAAGAACTGTTGAAAGAATAACTGCACTTCTTATAGGACTTAATATTCGATATAAAACACACTACGGTGGACTAAGAATAACTGGTCTGCCAGATAAAAAGTAGCTATTTTTTAATTAAATGAGGAATGATATTAAGAGGATTGACTAGAATAGTAATAATAATTATTCATAAACTTTTAATAAGCATTACTCTTTTTAAAATTTATAATCTTATTTTAGAATATTTATATATAAATTAAAACAATAGATGATCATATCGATAAAATAATGGATATTGATTATTTTACTTTTATTTAAATTTAATATTCCTATTTTTATTTTAAGTATTACATGTATTTAATAATACTAATTTTATTATATCTATTTTTTTTAATTCAATTGGCTGTGCAATAATTATTTTTTGATTCTTTTTAGTTATGCTTAGTTTTAAATATTATGGGGTGTAATATATTATTAGTGTTTTTTAGTTTTTGTTGAGTTGGTGTTTATGGTTTTGCATGAAGATAGTATTGGTCAGGTGTTTTTACTTCCTTTGAATTTGAGGGACTTTATTCCAGATAATCATATTTGTTTTTTTATTGAGGAATTGGTTAGTCGGTATGATTTTGGTGATTTGCATTCTAAATATGCGGATACTCCAGGTAAGAAAGCTTATTCTAGGAGAATGCTTGCTAGAAATATTCTTATGGGTCAGATTGATGGTATAAGGTCTGGTCGTAAACTTGAAAAGGC
>NZ_LWMT01000117.1 GCF_001639265.1 Methanobrevibacter filiformis | reverse complement strand
GCTGCAACTAATGAAATAAACATCAGAAATGCAATATACAATACAATACGAACAAGAAATCTAAAAGACACAATATACTAGAAAAAACATAAATAAACATAGTATAAAACCATACATGTCTAAATAAGTATCTCTTAGTCAGTATGCCATTTATCAAAACATGATTCATACAAAAGCACTAATTTATTAATACAAATTTCATAATAAATGCACAAAAACTTAATAAAAAAAAGTTTATTAAAGTCATTAATGCATGAAGTCATATTTCAACACAAAGATTATTAAACTTTACTAAAAAATAATCAACAAAGATAAATCACTTAAAACCCAATAAACTAAATAATAATCCTTATTTTAACTTAATATTACTTCATCATCATAATATAAGCCAATAAGTATCAATTAACTAATCAATGAATTATGGAAGATCTCCTTAAACATAAAAAATTCTTTATTAATTTAAAAATATTACAAATTATCTATTTTTCAACCACTTGGTCTATATGTATTAATAGATATTTTGAGGTTTTAACACTATTGTAAAACTATTAGTTTTTAGTTATAATCTATAGTTATTTATTATTTTACTTTAATAATCTTATTATTTATTATATAATTTTAATACGCTCTAACTGTATTAAAATTGATATATTAATTTATATTTTACTAAATTAGTTTATATTATATTAGATTATTTCATATTACTAGATTAGTTTATATTTATTTTAAAAAATTAAAAAATAGAAAATTAAAAATAGAAAATAATTAAATAGATTATAATGTTAATCCATTAGCATCATGAACATTTTCGAGCTCTTTAAGTTCATTAATCACATCTTTTGGGATTTCATGATCTACAGTTAAAATCATTATTGCTTCTCCACCTGCTTTGTCCCTTCCAACTTGCATGGTTCCTATATTTATGTTGTATTTGCCAAGATTAGTGCCAATTGCTCCAATTGTGCCAGGAATATCTTCGTATTTAGCTATAAACATATTTCCTTCAGGCTTAGCATTTACCCAATAATTGTTTACTTTAATTATTTGAGGACCATGTAGGTCTGTACCTTCTACTGACAAGGTATCTTCGTCAGTTTTAACTTTGATTTTAATAATAGAATCGTATCCTTGGGAATCACATTTCCTACCTTCGGTAACATTGATTTTTCGAGATTCTGCAATTGCCTGAGAGTTAATTGTATTAACTGCTCTGTTTAAAATTGGAGTTAACAATCCCTGTAGTATTGTCCGAGTTAATATGTCCTGTTTCTGGATTTCTGCAAGTTCTCCACAGTATATAATTTCTAAATCTTTTATTTTGCCTTTAACGCCTTGACCAATAAAACTTCCAAGTTTTTCACATAAAGTTAAATATGGTTTTAATATTTGATAAGTTTCAGGATCAACTGAAGGTAAATTTAAAACATTTTTAGGTGTTTTACCTTTCAAAACTTCGATTATTTCATCTGCAGCTATTATTGCAGCATCTCTTTGGGCTTCATTTGTAGAAGCAGCTATGTGTGGTGTTGCAACTAAATTATCAAGTTCTAACAGTTTATTTCCAACTGGAGGCTCTGTTTCATAAACATCAAGTCCTGCACCAGCTATTTCTCCAGATTTAAGTGCATCATATAGGGCATCTTCATCAATTACTCCTCCACGTGAACAGTTTATAATGAATGTCCCATTTTTCATAGCTTTAAATTCTTCTTCTCCAATTAAATGTTTGGTTTCTTTAGTTAGTGGAACATGTATAGATATGAAATCTGCTTCTTTAATCAATCGATTTAGATCAACAAGTTCAATTCCTAATTCTTTTGCTGCTTCTTCTGGAAGGTATGGATCATAAGCTAAAGCGTCCATTTCAAAGGCTTTACATCGTTTTATTACTTGAGATCCGATCCTACCCATTCCAACAACACCTAATGTTTTGTTTCTAAGTTCAGTCCCCATAAATTTACTTTTTTCCCATTTATTCTCTTTTACAGACTTATCTGCAATAGCTATTTTACGAGCAATAGCTAAAATTAAACCCATTGTGTGTTCTGCAACGGTTATTGTAGTTGATTCTGCAGTATTTACTACCATTATTCCTTTTTGAGTTGCTGAGTTAAGATCTACATTATCTATTCCAACACCTGCTCTAGCTATTATCTTTAAATTATCTGCAGATTCAATAACCTCTTTGGTCATCTTAGTCCTACTTCTAATAACAATGGCATCATATTGATTTATTGTTTCTTTCAACTCTTCGGGAGTTATGTCTGTCTGAACAACAACCTCAGAATATTCTTTTAAGTTATCAATTCCTTTTTGATTTATAGAATCTGCAATAAGTACTTTCATTTGCTCACCATAAAAATTATTAAACTATGAATTATTTAAATTAAATTTAATTAAGTGATTAGTAATCTAAAATTATATTACTTTATTATTGGTAATTATTATAATTGATTTAAGTATTACTATTTAATATATTACTTTTATATTATATTAAGATATAAATTTTAATGTATAAATGTATTTTTAATATTTTTAGTATTTTACTTAAAATTAATTTTAGAATAAAACATTCATATTTAAAATATTTATCGGAATTAATTATTATTCTATTAATAATATAAAAGGTGATTAAATTGTTTAAAGAGGATTTAATATATAAAAACAATCATATTCCAAGAATATTACTTGGTACTGCACCATTTACAGCGGAAGGTTATTTTGGTCATCGATCACGTTTATATCAATTAGATTTAGAAGATAATCCTGGAAACATAGCTGAAATTATAAAGAAAGCGAATAATATTGGTGTTAAAGGAATTAATCTTAATACTAATGAAAAACTACTTAAAGGATTTGATATAGCTATTGAAAATGGAGTGGAAATGTCTGTTGTAGGTATTATTGGAAAATCTGACATTAACTACATGTTTCCAGACTATGAAAAGGCAAAAAAAGCTGATTGGGAAGAAGATATTAATATTCTTTCAAAATATAATACTAAAATAATATTAATAGATGAATTCATAACAGATAGCTATGACTTTGAACTCTTAGAAAACATATTAACTGAAATTAAAGATAATGGATATATTTCAGGAATTATAACTTCTTTTCCATTTAAAACAACAGAAAAACTTTTAAGATCCTCAATTAAAGATCTTTTTGATTTTTATATGGTTCCTGTTAATAAATTAGGTTATATGATGGATACTGATTCATTTTTAGATAACCAACGTCAAAAATTAAGTAATTTATTAAATAAGCTTGATAAAAAAGTAATAATTAATAAAATACTTGCTGCAGGAATTCAACAACCCGAAGAAGCTTTTAATTTCCTTAAAACTTTAGACTATGCTGAAATGGTTTCAATAGGAGTATCATCAATTAAAGAAACAGAAAAAGACTTTGGATTATTACAAAAACTTTAAAACGAGGATATGATTTCAATTAAGTTAATTCTCAAGTTATCCTCAAGTTGTCCTCAAGTAATTCTCAAATAATTTAATTATCATGATTTAACATGTTAATTCGATTAATAGAAAACTATTTAAGATAGTATTGACAATATTATTTATTATATTGGTTTATCATAACTAATGTCAACAGTTCTATAATGTTTAATCATTATAAATAATTTTTATAAGGATTTGTGAGGAAAAATATGGAAATTATTGTTAATATTATAAATAAAAATAATAATGTAACAAGTTATGTTGAGTGGCTAGTTGGATTTAATGAGTATAAGGCACCATTATTCATTCCTGTGATGGATTACTAAGGCATTAATAAATTTCAACATTAGATTTCTTATTAACTTGAATTATACTATGCTACTAGTAAATAGCTATATTAATTATTTTAATTTATTAATTCTAATAATTATTTTTTAATTCTAAGGTATTTCTAATTATAATTTTCATTAACAGCATTTTTGTATTCTTTTTTCTATTATCTGGTATATTATGTAGTATTACCAGAATTCATAACATATGTAGTGAATTTAAAATGTTCATAAGTATCATTTAAAACCTTTAAATTCAATTTAAAGTATTTATATATTTTTCATAAGAATTACAAAATAATTATAAGTCACATTTTTTAAGCAATGTACAACAATGTACTATATTTTATATATCTTAAAATCAAATTACTTATAGATATTATGATGGATGAAACCAAACTCTTTTTAAAGGATATTGGGATTTTAAAAGTAGGGTCTGATTATAAATCTAATGTATTTTTTAAAGATGGAGGTCAGTATAGATTTGAAGTTCCTGGAATTCAAAATCCTGAGGCTTTTAATGGAGTTATTAAAGCATTAGATGAATATAGTGTAAATATTCATAGGGTAACACAAACTAAGGGAATCATGACTTTAACTGATAGTGAAATTAAAGAAATGATTGAAATAGCTATCTCAAATAATTTGGAGCTTTTTTTAAGTGTAGGTCCAAGAGCAACTTATGATACCAGTGCTACTGCTCAAACAAGCGAGGGATCACGAATAGCTTATCGTCTTCGAGGTTATAATAATCTTGTTTATGCTATTGAGGATGTAAAACGAGCTATTAACTTGGGTATTAGGGGAATACTTTTATATGATGAAGGATTATTATATGTTCTTAATAAAATGAGAATTAAAGGATTAATTCCATCTAATGTTCATTTCAAAGTATCTGCACACACAGGGCATGGAAATCCTGCTTCAGCTAAGCTTTTAGAATATATTGGAGCTAATTCTATAAATCCTGTTCGTGATTTACAGTTAGATATGTTAGCAAGTATTAGAGAAGCGATTTCTATTCCTTTAGATATTCATACTGAGAATCCTAAATCTTCTGGAGGATTTTTAAGGCATTTTGAGGTTCCTGAAATAATTAAAGTTGCATCACCTGTTTATTTAAAAACTGGAGGTTCAATAGCCAAAAATCATAATTATGATTCTTCAAATGAGAGTTCTTTTAAAAGAATAAGGCAGGTAAGTATTGTTCAAGAAATGATTGATAAGTATTTTAATGATGCAATTAAATCAAGAAATAATCATGCTTTTTTAGCTATTCCTGAAATTATTTGATTATTATTTTTTGAGAATATTTTTATTAATTTTTATATTATTTTTCTTATTACTAATTAAATATATATGTCATTAATTATAAATTAATATTTAGTACATTTTCTAATAAAATTTATAGTTCATTAATACAAATACTATTCATTTTAATGTAAATAAATTTTATTTAACTTTTTAAACTATATTAATTACAACTTTAAACTATACTAATTACTAATACAAAGTTATATGCTATTAAATTATCTTAATTAAATTTATCAAATATTCATGGTTTTTTAAAATGAATTTCAAGTATTTTAAATTATTTATAATATTATTCGTTGTTGTAGGATCCACTTTAACACTTTCGAATCATATAAATTATAGTACCTCGGCTGAAAAGATGGCAGAAGGAGTATTATTTTATATGAATGAAGAGAGGGCGAAATTAGATTTAAATCCAGTTACTATGGATCCAATACTACATAATGTATCTTTTATAAGGGCTAATGAGATAATGATTGACTTTAGTCATACTCGTCCTAATGGATTACCTTGGTTTACAGTATCTCCATATACTTATGGGGAAAATCTTGCAATAGGTCAATCTAGCCCTGCTCAGGTTGTTAAAGAATGGATGGATTCACCTACTCATAGAGCTAATATTTTAGAATATCGGTTCAAATCAGTGGGCATAGCATTTATTAAAAGAGATAATGGAAGTTATTATTGGGTTCAAGAATTTGGTGTTGATAATACCACTATAAAGCTTAAAAATCTGAAAACCTCTTCATCGTCTAAGAATTTAAGTTTTAAATGGGGTGATGATTTACCGTTTTTTGTTAGTGGGTATGAAATTTACAAATATGATTCTAAAACAAAAAAATATAATTATTTGAAGAAATTAATTGGGAGTATTAATAATAAATTTACAGATTACAATGTATCAAGTGGAACTACTTATAAATACTATGTAAGGCTATATAAAACAGTTAATGGTTCAAACACATATGGTTCATTTAATAAAGTAAATGTTACTACAAAACCAAACAAAACATCTATTTCACTTAAACAATCAAGAAAAAAGATAGTTGTTAAATGGAATAAAGTTCCAAGAGCTTCAGGATATGAATTATACCGTTCAGTAGGATCATCTAAGAATTTTAAGCTTAAAAAATCATTTTCATCAAAAGTTTATAGTTTCACTGATAAAAAGCTATCTTATAAATACAAATATTATTATAAGATTAAATCATATGTTAAAGTTAATGGAAAAAAAGTTTATAGTACTTTTAGTAGTGTAAAATATAAAAAACCGATTATGTAAAAGTTTCGCCTCCTGAGAAAGTTAGCATTATATTTTATTATAAAATGCCTAATAATTCCTAATAACTATTTTTCTATTTTTGGAAAATTATAAGTATAATTAGACATATATATGTAATAAAAAATTATGGCATAAACAAAGGAGTAATTTAAATGAATAGAAAAAAATTTGCTATTGATTTTGCAAGTTCTTTAAATCATCCTGAAATAGAAAAAATAATATTATATGGGTCTGTTGCAAGAAATGAGGACAAAAAAGATTCGGATATAGATATTCTCATAGTAACTTCTAATATTGATGATGACTTAAAAATCAGGGACAACATATACTCAAAAACTTTCGACACTCTTCTTGAAACAGGAGAAAATCTTTCTGTCCATTTTGTACACAAAGAACATTATAATACTCATTTAAATTTTCCATTTTATATAAACATTGAAAAAGAAGGGATTTTAATTGGATGAAAGAGTAAAAATAGCTTTTGATAAATCTCAAGAACTTTTAAAAGTATCTGAGCTAACTTTCAACAATGGATTTTACTCTGATTCCATTAATAGACCTTATTATGCTGTTTTTCATGCAGCTAATGCACTATTAATGAAAAAAAGAATATTTGCTAAATCACATAGTGGAACTATTCGTCAATTTGGATTAGAATATGTTATCAATGATAATTTTGATAAGATAATTGGAAAATTTTTTCATAACATAGAACAAGACAGAGAACATGCAGATTATGATTACTCTTTCGAATCAACAAAAAATAAGGCCAAAATAGATTTAGATCATGCTAAAAGATTTGTTGAAGAATGTAAAAAATTTTTATGATTAGAAACATACCTAAATTCTACTTTTAAAACGTCAATCAATGAGAGTGAACAAAAAGATAATAATTCTATTAATTTAGGGTTTATGTTGAATTAACCCTCATTAGATTTCATTGGCTCTGTCAAAAATTAATGTGTTAGTTTCCAAAGAAGATTTCTAAAAATTAAACAATAATCATTAATAATTCATTAAAATTAAACAATAGAATATTTTTAAGCAAAAAAAGTATATAATGGAATAAGGCATATTAATATCTATGAACAATAAAACTTAATCTACGGATTATTATTAATATTAATATATATTCCTATTTAATTCTCTTAAATAAATTCCTACATTTGTATAGATTTTTATGGTCTTATTTTTTTAAATAATAGATTTAAAAATTTTTTCTCAGGAGATTTTTAGATAACAATTAAACATGTAGAGAATATAGGCATATATGAATATGAAAAACATTAAAAAAAGTGAGAAGAGGTAAAATTTTTACACACTCAAAAAACCTAAAAAATAACTCTTTAAACTTCTTCAAACATCAAATCATTTTATTTTAAATATTCAACTTTAAATAATTGTAGCTTAACAAGTATTCCTTATTTTTATTATTATTATTATTATTATTTTTATTATTATTATTATTATTATTTGTTCATTATTAACAACCTGAATATTTTTATTATTACTTTTAATTTGTTAATACTCTTTTATAAGTATAAATATAATGTCAAACAAATGTTTAATAATATTTTATTAATTGAATTAATTGACGTAAGTATATATTATAATCTTTTGCAAATTCTAATTTATATTTTGAAAGGGCTTTTGTGAAATTGGTGAAAAATGATTGCATTTTTGGCATAATTATCTTTTGACTAGTTTTGTGCCTGCAATTATAACTTTTATGGAATTATAAGGATGATAATAAACACCATTTTCATGGATGTTTATATTTTCATCTTTATTCATAATACTCTTCGCAGTATTGTCTTCTATCTTTATTATTTGTCAATATTATGAACAAATATTTACATTTTGTTCAATATGATACAGTTGATTTAAAATTAAAATAGTAAAAGATATATATAATACGAAATAAACCTTTTAATATAATGGTGATTAATCATGACAGCAATATCAGAAGCTATTGCAGCAATAAAAAAAGCAGAAAATGATGCTGATAAGCTTATTGAAGATTCAAATACTAGATCTCTTGAGATAATAGAAGAATCTAAGATTAAATCCACTGAAATCGTGGATACAGCTAAAAATTCAGCTCATGAAGAAGCTAAAGATATTATTTTTAATGCAGAAAAAAAAGCAAAAGAAGAAGCTGTTTCTATATCAAATCAAGCCGCGAAAGATGTTGAAAATATCAAGAAAACGTCTTTGGTTAATGTAGATGAAGCAGCTTCCATTATTGTTAAAAATATTTTGTAGTGTGAGAGAATGTTTCAGACAGCAAGAATGCGTAAACTTAAAATAGTTACATTGAGTCAATACTCTGACCTTATTGTGCGTTCACTGCATGAGAAAGGGAATGTACAGATAAATGATGTTTCAGAACGCATTCAACAAGATTCTGAATGGGCGGAACTTTTAAAGCCTTCTAAGGCTACTCCTTTAACATCTCATCTCTCTTCACTTCTTATGAGAACGTCAGGTATTTTTGATTTATTTACTAATGCCCTTGCCGAAGATCAGGGTATAAAAGGTTTAATAAAATCATTTGTAAATCCAGATGTTCCTGAAAAGAAAGAAGTTGAGGATTTAGATAGTGAAAGCTTGATAAAAAAAGCTGAAAACTTATTAGATGAGTTAGAGCCTAATATTAAGGCGGTTGAAAGTCAGCTCAATATTCTTAATAGTAAAAAAAGTGAACTTGAATCCAATAAAGATTTAGCTAATGTTTTGAAGAAATTTGATTTCGATTTAGCTCTTTTAAATGATTCTAAGTACACTTCTACTATTGTAGGTAGAATTGATGTTGAATCTGCTGAAGAATTTAAGAAAAAATCAGCTAAAATAACTGATGAATTAGTAATTTTAGAGACTCTTGATGATGATAAGATTAATAAAATTATTATAGTTATAACTTTGACAAAATTTAAAGAAGAGGTATATACACTTCTTAGAACCTTTGATTTTGATAAATTTGAAGTTGATGGATTAAATGGTAAACCTAGTGAAATAATCAGTGATGCTGATTCACAATTGAAAGCTATTGATAACGATGAATCTAAACTTTCTGATGAATTAAAAGCAATCGCTAAAAAATCAGACAATGATATTGCTCTTTTAAAAGAGCAGTTAGAGATTGAAAAAGAAAGAAATGAAGTATTTGCTAATTTTGGTGAAACTGATAAAAGTGTTTTACTTGAAGCATGGATACCTTTAAAAGAAGTTGATAAAGCTAAAAACTTAGTTGAATCATCAACTGAAGGACACTGTGTTGTTGAAATTGAAGATATTGGTGAAGATGATAGTGAAGTTCCTGTTCTTCAAGAGAATCCAAGTATTGTTAAACCTTATGAATTCCTTGTAGGTATGTATTCATCTGTTAAGTATAATGAAATAGATCCTACTCTCCTTGTTTTCTTAGTATTTCCTTTTTTATTTGGATACTGTTTAACTGATGCATTTTATGGCATTATATTGGTTATCATGGGTATTGTAATGTATAAAGGAATAGGAAAAGTTAATGAGACTATGGGTAGTTTTGGATCCATAATTATTGCATGTGGACTTTGGACGATTGTTTTGGGATTTATAACTAATGGATTTTTAGGAGATTTCAGTTCAAGATTTTTAGGCATTGCATTACCAACAGTAGTACCTGCCTTTGATGCATTTGTGCATCCTGAGAATATATTAATTGTAGCTTTAGCTGTAGGTATAATCTATACTAATGTAGGATTTATAATTGGTATTATCAATAACTTTAGGTATGGTGAGAAGAAAGAAGCTTTAGGTTCTCAAATAGTTTGGCTTATACTGGAGGCAGGAGCTGTTCTTTTAGTTTTAGGCATGATGGTCTCAGCTATTGGAACCATTGGTATAGTTATAGGTGCTGCTTTACTTATTCTATCTATTCTAATACTGCTTTATACTGGTGGAATTTATGGAATAATGGATATTTTTTCATACATGGGCAATATTTTATCATATGCTCGTCTTTTAGCTTTATGTTTAGCTACTGGCGGAATAGCTATGACGGTTAATATTTTAACTGGAATGCTATATGATATGGTACCCTATGTTGGAATTATCATTGCAATTATAATTTTTATTGGTGGACATATTGTCAACTTCCTTTTCCAAGTTTTAGGAGCTTTCATAAACGCATTGCGTTTACATTATGTTGAATTCTTTTCCCAATTTTTCATGGGAGGAACACATAAATTTGAGAGTTTCAGTGCAAATAGGGTACTTACAAAAATAAAGAGAACTTGATTTATTGTATTCCTATAAAATGATTAAAATTTAGTTTTTAATTTAAAAATAATAAATATAATAAGTAAATATAATAAATAAAATATGAATACTTATTCAATTATATAAATAGGATAATTGTTCAATTATTTTATGATTAATATGAATTATAATAATATATTCAATTTATAAAAGATATTATTTAAATAAAAATAATATAATAAAAATAATATATATTACAATTATAAGGAGATAAAATAAAATGGTAGAAATTGCTTTAGGAACTGCTTTAGCAGCTATTGGTGCTGGTGTAGCAATTGGTTTTGCAGGTTTAGGTTCTGGTTTAGGTCAAGGTATTGCTGCATCAGGAAGTGTAGGTGCAGTAGCAGAAGATAACAGTATGTTTGCTCAAGGTATTATTTTCACTGCACTGCCAGAAACACAGGCTATTTATGGTTTCTTGATTGCTATATTGTTATTAGTATTTTCAGGATTACTTGGTGGAGGCGAAGGTTTAACCACTGGAGCTGGTCTTGTAGCTATTGGTGTTGGAGCATCCATTGGATTTGCAGGTCTTGGATCTGGTATGGGTCAAGGTATTGCAGCAGCTGGAAGTGTAGGTGCTGTTGTTGAAGATAAGGGTATGTTTGCTCAAGGTATTATTTTCACTGCATTACCAGAAACTCAAGCTATTTATGGTTTCTTGATTGCTATATTGCTAATGGTATTTGGCGGTATTTTAGGTTAGGGGGTCCAATAAATGAGCTCTGGGGAAGACAAGATCGTCTCAAATATTCTCTCTGAAGCTCAGGTCAAAGCTGATAGTATTATCCAAGAAGCTGAATTAAAAAGTAAATCCATTACAGAAGATGGATCTAAAAAGGCTGAATTGGAAAGAAATAAAATTTTAGATGATGCTAACAAGCAATCTAAAATGAAATATCAGCAAATAATATCTGAAGCTAAAATGAATTCTCGGAGATTAGAATTAGGGACTAGGGAAGAAGTAATTGAAGAATCATTTAAAAAAGCCAGTGAGGAGTTAAAAAATATTGCTTCAACAACTGATGCTGAGTATATTGATTCTTTAATTAAAATAATTAAAGAAGCAGCTATTGAAATTAATGGCGGAGATTTAATTATCCATACTAAAGAAGAAGATATAGTTAAAATTAAAAACAATATTGATGATATAGCAAATAGTGTTAAGTCTGTCACTGGTAATGACACAAAATTAGATTTTGGTGAATCTATCCAAACTGTTGGTGGAGCTATATTAAAAACCAGAAATGGGGAAATTGAAGTTAATAACACTATTGAATCTAGATTATTAAGGTTTAAAAAATCTTTACGTTCTGAAGTAGCTAATATCTTATTTAACTAAGGAGGGATAAATTATGGCTGATGAATTTACTGCAATACTCAGTACTCTCGGACTTTCAAGCGAAGCATTTATTGCAATATTAATTCTTGTACTCCTTGTTATTGGTGCAGTTGTAGTTGTTATTGTAAGCAGACCAGTATTAAGTATTTATCCTTATTTGCTCCCAGCTGCAAAAGTAAGAGCTAGGAAGGGGAGACTCTTTGATGAAAAACAACTTTCTGAAATTATAGAAGTTGAAAATTCAAATGAATTTGTTAATTATCTTAGAGGTTTTCCAGATTATGCTAATCATTTAGATAATCATTCTCTTGAAAAATCACTTGATATTCAGCTTGCTGAAACCTATGATTTACTTTCAAGAATAGCTCCTAAAGATATTAGCAAATCCTTTGCAGCTTTAGCTAAAAATTCTGATATTATTAATATCAAAAGTCTTTTAGCAGCTAAAGAGTCAAATTTAAATAAAGATGCTACTGCAGATCTTTTAGTTCCAGCAGGTAGTTTATATCATACAATAGAACAGTTAGTGGATGCTAATACGGTTGAAGATATAGTGGCAGGATTAGATGGAACTGAATATAGCTCAGTTCTAGAGGATGCTTTAAATCAATATAATGAATCTGATCTGATTTTATACTTAGAATCTGCTTTAGATAAATATTACTTAGAAAACCTTTTATCAGCTACCAATGTGCCAGACAATGATAATACATTAATATTACATTCTTATATTGGTACATTAGTTGATGTAGCTAATTTGAAATTAATCATTAGGGCAAAAGCAGATAATCTAAATTATGAAAACCTTGACCCACATATGATTTCAAGAGGTTATCAAGTTAAGGATTGGAAATTAAAAGATTTAATGGAATCTGAGAATGTAACTTCTATAATTAATGGTTTAGAAGGTACAGATTACTCTTCAATTCTTGTAGATTCTCTTCCAGTATATGATGAAACTGGTTCAGTTTCTATATTTGAAAAAGCTTTAGATGATTACGTTGTAAAATATGCGGAATCTCTTTCTGTAAGAAATCCTTTAGGTATTGGTCCTATTATTGGATATTTAAATGGAAAAGAAAAAGAAATTAAAAATCTTAAAATTATCGCAAGAGCTAAAAGAGAAGCTGGTTTTCCAGTGTCTGAGATTCAGGAGATGTTAGTATGAGTTCATCCGTTGCAGTAATTGGAGATATTGATACAGTCACTGGATTTAAGCTTGGTGGTGTAAAATCAGGTTTTGTTGTTGAAACAAATGAAGAAGCTGAAAATGCACTAAGTGATTTGCTTAAAGATGAAATTTCAATTATTATTATAACAGAAAAAATTGCAGACAATATTAGAGAATATATTAATAAAAAAATTGGTTCCAGTGTGTTACCAATGATTATTGAGATACCAGATAAGTCTGGTTCCTCTGGTAGGGATTCTGACCCGATGGAAGAACTTATTAAGCGAGTTATTGGGGTAGAGATGGTAAAATGATTACTGAAGGAAATATTATTAAAATTGCAGGGCCTGTTATCGTCGCAGATGGTATGAGAGGAACCCAAATGTATGAAATGGTTAGAGTTGGTACCTCTAGGCTCATAGGTGAAATTATTGAGCTTGAAGGTGACACTGCAACCATACAAGTTTATGAAGAAACAGCAGGTCTTAAACCTGGTGAAAAGGTAGAAAGTACTGGAGGACCATTATCAGTAGAACTTGGTCCTGGAATTATGGGTTCTATTTTTGATGGAATTCAAAGACCACTTGAAGTTATTAAAGGACTAACTGGAGATTTTATTGAAAGAGGGGTTGATGTACCTTCTATTAATAAAGATAAAAAATGGACCTTTAAGACAATAGCTAAAGTTGGTGACATTGTTAAAGGTGGAGATATTCTTGGAGAAGTTCAAGAAACATCTGCAGTTTTACAAAAAATCATGGTACCTCCAGTCATTGAAGGAAAAATTCTATCCATAGTATCTTCTGGTGAATTTACTGTAGAGGAGGATATAGCAGAAATCGAAACTGAATCTGGTGTTAAAAAGGTTCAAATGCTTCAAAGATGGCCTGTTAGGAAAGGTAGACCTTATAAAGAGAAACTCGATCCTGATATACCACTTATATCTGGTCAAAGAACACAAGACACTTTTTTCCCTGTTGCTAAAGGTGGAACAGCAGCTATTCCAGGTCCTTTTGGATCAGGTAAAACTGTTACACAACAACAATTAGCTAAATGGGCAGATGCTGATATAATTGTTTATGTTGGTTGTGGAGAACGTGGAAACGAAATGACTGAGGTACTTATAGATTTCCCAGAACTTGAAGATCCAAAATCTGGAAATCCATTGATGGATAGGACTGTTCTTATAGCTAACACATCTAACATGCCAGTGGCAGCTCGTGAAGCTTGTGTATACACTGGAATTACTATTGCGGAATACTTCCGTGATCAAGGTTATGATGTGGCTCTTATGGCAGATTCAACCTCAAGATGGGCAGAAGCTATGAGAGAAATTTCAGGAAGACTTGAAGAGATGCCAGGGGAAGAAGGTTATCCTGCATATCTAGCTTCAAGACTTGCACAATTTTATGAAAGAGCAGGAAGAGTTACCACAATTGGAACTGAAGATAAAACTTCATCTGTTTCAATTGTTGGTGCAGTATCTCCTCCAGGTGGGGACTTATCTGAACCAGTTACACAGAATACTCTAAGAATAGCTAAAGTATTTTGGGCATTAGATGCTTCTCTTGCAGATAAACGTCATTTCCCTTCAATTGATTGGCTACAAAGTTACTCCTTATATATTGATAGTGTACAAGGTTGGTGGGAAGAAAACACAGGAGCAGACTGGAGAGCTACAAGAGATGAAGCTATGATACTCCTTCAAAAAGAATCAGAACTTCAAGAAATTGTACAATTAGTAGGTCCAGATGCTTTACCTGAAAGTGAGCAATTAACTCTTGAAACTACAAGAATGATTCGTGAAGATTTCCTCCAGCAAAATGCATACGATAGTGTGGATACTTATTGTTCTCCATCTAAGCAATATGAAATGTTAAAAACTATAATCTTGTTCCAAAAAGAAGCTGTTGCAGCTCTTGAACGTGGAGCAGATTCTAAGGATTTAATTGCTCTAAAAGTTAAGGAAGAAATTGGTAGGATGAAATTTGTAGCTGAGGATGAATTCCCTGGAAGGGTGAAAGAAATCCAAGAACAAATTGTTAAACAGACTAGTGAGGTGTAAATATGAACGCTAATATTAAAACTAGAGAATACACCACAGTTTCTGAAGTTTCAGGTCCTTTAATGATTGTTGAAGGTGTTGAAGGTGTTGCATACAGTGAGATAGTTGAAATCGAAACACCAAATGGTGAACACAGAAGAGGTCAAGTGTTAGAAGTTAAAAATGATATAGCGGTTGTTCAAGTTTTTGAAGGAACCACAGACTTAAACACCAAAACCACAAAAACAAGATTCACAGGAGAAACTGCTAAAATCGGTGTTTCTTTAGATATGATGGGTCGTATTTTTGATGGAACTGGTAAACCAATTGATGGTGGTCCAGACATAATTCCAGAAAAGGAATTAGATATCAATGGTGCTCCAATGAATCCTTCTGCTCGTGAATTCCCCGCAGAATTTATCCAAACTGGTATTTCTACTATTGATGGAATGAACACTTTGGTTCGTGGACAAAAACTCCCTATTTTCTCAGGTTCTGGTTTACCTCACAATGATTTAGCTGCTCAAATTGCAAGACAAGCTAAGGTTGTTTCAGATGATACTGATTTTGCAGTAATCTTTGCAGCTATGGGTATTACTCACGAAGAAGCTAATTTCTTCATGAAAGACTTTGAACAAACTGGCGCACTTGAAAGAGTTACAGTTTTCATGAACCTTGCAGATGATCCATCCATTGAAAGGATTTTAACTCCAAAAATGGCTTTAACCACTGCAGAATATCTTGCTTTTGAAAAAGACATGCACGTACTTGTTATTTTAACTGACTTAACCAATTACTGTGAAGCTTTAAGAGAAGTTTCAGCTGCAAGAGACGAAGTGCCTGGAAGAAGAGGTTATCCTGGATACATGTACACTGATCTTGCAGGAATATATGAACGTGCTGGACGTATCAGTGGAAAACAAGGATCAATTACTCAAATGCCTATTTTGGTCATGCCACAAGACGATATTACTCACCCAATTCCAGATTTAACTGGTTATATTACAGAAGGTCAAATTGTTCTAAGTCGTGAACTTCACAGAAAAGGTATTTACCCTCCAGTAGATGTGCTTCCATCACTATCAAGACTTATGAGTGGAGGTATTGGCGGAGAAAGAACTCGTGAAGATCACAGTGGAGTTTCAGATCAACTTTACTCTGCTTATGCAGAAGGTCGTAACTTAAGAGATTTAGTAGCGGTTGTAGGTGAAGAAGCTCTAACCCCGAGAGATCAAAGTTTCTTGAAATTTGCTGATGAGTTTGAAAAGCAATTCATTACTCAATCTAAAGATGAAGATAGAACTATTGAAGAAACATTAGATCTTGGTTGGAAATTATTAAGCTTACTTCCTAAATCCGAACTTAAACGGGTTAAAGAAGAACATATTCCAAAATATCTTCCTACAGAATAATTAATCTTAAGATTACAAAGTAATATAGATATATTATTAAATATATAATGGGGATGATTAAAGGATTAAATATTATTAAGTTATAAATTTTATTAATACTAAAATTTTAACATACTATAATTAATCCTAATATTTTTACCTGTGTAGGAGGTTAATATGGCTCAAGAAACTATTGAAGGAATCAATCCAACACGAATGGAGCTTTTAAATCTTAGAAATAGGGAAAAACTTGCAGTTAAAGGTCACAGTCTACTTAAAGAAAAACGTGATGCTTTAATCATGGAGTTTTTCAATATATTAGATAGAGTTAAAGGAGCTCGTCAAAAAGCAGAGGAAAAATTAAAAGAAGCATATAAAGATTTAACTGCTGCTCAAATAATAATGGGAGATCTTGCTGTTCAAAAATCTGCATTATCTGTTAAAGATTCTGTTGATGTTGAAATTACCTCAAGAAGTATTATGGGTGTTGTAGTTCCTGTTGTTGACTCTAAAATCGATTCAAAAACTATTATTGATAGAGGCTATGGTTTTTCAGATACTTCTGTTAAAATTGATGAAGCTGCTAAAAAGTTTGAAGAATCTATTAATTTAATAATAGAACTTGGTGAGACAGAAAAAACCATTTATCTTTTAGCTGCTGAAGTTGAATCAACTAAACGTCGTGTTAATGCTTTAGAGCATATTATGATTCCAAAATTACAAAATACTGTTAAATCTATTGAAATGAGACTTCAAGAAATGGAAAGGGAAACTTTTGTCCAGCTCAAGATGATCAAATCTTCAATAGAAGCAAATGCAAAATAATTAACACTGATTTCAAAGTTTTTAACACTGATTTCAAAACGAATAAAATCTTCGATTTTTTTCGTTTCAAAATCTCAACATTAAACAGTGATTTCATAAACATACTATTAAAATTATTAAACATTCCTTTTTTTATTTTTTTTATAGAATTATTTATATTATTTATATTATTTAATTTTTGTGTAATTATGATACGTGACCCTATACAATTATATTTCAGAGATCCTGATAAGAAAGCTAAGTTTTTTGTTTTTACTACAATAGCTATGGTACTAACTACTATATTAATAACTATAGGTATGTTAATATTTATTCTACGCCTTGTTAGAGTGATATAATTTTTTTCATATTATCTTTTAATTAATAAATCTTCTCTACATTTTTAGTAATTATATCTATAGCTAATTTTGATCGACCTAATGTTTTCTCACTGGAAATTATAGTTAAAAGGGGCTGATCTTTTTCGATTATTACATTTTCATGTGGAATATCGCAAACATAGCTATTTTTAATATTATCTCCAAGTGTAAAATCTTTATTATTAAATTTTACTCTTTTTTTTGAATAAATGATTTTTTTAATGCAAGGTCTTTGTGGTGAGGGTGTTTCAATTAAATTACCATTACAAGCTTGAATATGAGCATCTAAAAGATTAATACCTAAAGTTGATTCAACACATTCATAAGTTCCCTGAAATCTAGGATTAATCTCTATTATATGTAATTCTCCATTTTTATCTATTATCATGTCTACTCCATTAGATCCTATTAGTTTAAAATAACTAATAATATCCTCACAAACACTTTCTATTTCTTTTATATCATAGCTATTTTCAGAAGGAGTGATATTTCCAGAGTATCTAAAGTCATTTAAATAGCTATCATGTTCAATATTGGAGTTATTAAGATTATCACTAATTATTATACTTTTGCTTCTTTTTTTAGTTGAAAGTAGTGATGAACTAATGTTTTTACCTTCAATGTATTCTTGAAGTATAAATGGAGTGTTTGTTTTTATTAACTCTAGAAATTTATTTTCATAGTCATGATTTCTTTCATTAAATGGAATATTCGATTCTGTATTTAATAACTTTACTCCATAACCTCCAGATCCTTGGAGAGGTTTTATCATAAATGTCTTGTCATCATGTTGTTGAAGTATTTCAATAACTTCATCTACTACTTCTACTACTGTCAACATGTCATTTTTATCATAATTCTCGAATTTGAAAGTTAGAGGTGTTGGGAATTTATTTTTAATTTTTTTATAAAATTTGTATTTATCTTCAACATTTTCTGTGTTTTTGTTTCCAATAATTTTGGACTTATATTTTTTTACTTTATTGTTATCATTAAAGTCATTTGGTGAAATACCAGAATGTAGTATAATATGGTCGACTTCACCCATATATTCAATACCTAACTCTAAAATTTCAGAGGGATGGTAGTTTTCTTCAAAGTGTCCACATGTTTTATTAGGTTTTTGGTTTAAGATGTGCTTTTCCTTGTAGGGTTCTTTAAAATCTAATGTTGAAAAATAGCTACAAGAATATGTTTGATATTTTAATTTTAATGCGGAGTTTACTAAAGGTCTAGTATTAATTCCTAAAATAAGTAATTTTTCCATTATTATCACTAGGATTTTTAACAGTAAAAAAAATAGTCTAAAAATAAATTTTATAAAATTTTAAAATAAGAATAGTCCCGGGTGGAGTCGAACCACCGTCTCCGGGTCCAAAGCCTAGAAGGATTACCACTACCCTACGGGACTAGATGTGTAGTTTAATATATTAATTAACTTATATTTAAATGTTAAGACTTCATTTTTTATCTTTAAATCTTACTTAATATAAATTTTATCTTATACTTTACTAGCAACATTACTCAATTTAGTTTAAACTTATATTTAAACTTATTGATTTATTTTTAATCTGATTTAATAATTTTAATAGCTATTTTATTAATCTTATTAATTTTATTACTCATATTAATTATATTATTAATCATATTAATTTTATTAATCATATTATACTTTAACTATTTTTCTCTTGATTGGTAAAATAAACAACATTTTGCCCATAAACATGTACCACAAACATCTTCAACATCTTTAATAGTTTTAAAATTATTATTAATAATATTATATAAATAATTTATATTATATTTTTTATTTAAATCAATCTTTCCTTTTTCAATAGCTATTTTATCCATTTTCACAATTATATCATTATTTTTTTCAAGCTCTTCTTGAGAGATTGTGTCTAAATCTTTTCCAAGCCCACATAAATTATTTTTTAAATTAGGACAATAATCACATAAATCATCAGGATTGGATTTTACAGTTACGAGTGTATTTTCATCGTTTTTTAGTATATCTAAAGTTTTTTCAAGATTTTTTTTAAAGTCTTCACTGTAACCATATCCTTGATATCCTTGTAAACATAATAAGTGATGACCTCGTAATCTCACAAGATTTGATGTACTTGGTTTCATGATTCACCTGAAAAATATATAAATAAATATAAATAAATGTAATAATAATAAAATGTGAAATATAAATTAATTAACTGTTTTTGGTAATAATGCTTTTGAAATAGCACTTGCTCCAATGATCTTCACAATATCTCCTATTATAAATGGAATTAATCCCATAACTAATAGTGAAATAATATCAGGATAAGCTCCTTGAGTTACATTAAACCAAATAGCTAATATAATTAACCCTGGAACATATATGCATATGAAATTAGCTATTACCATTAATGGAATTATATTTCTAAGTTTTCTGCTTTTAGCATATTTTTCTGTAAGGTATCCTATAAACATTGATGCAAAGATGAATCCTATGAAGTATCCGAAGTTAGATCCGAAAGCTATTTCTAGCCCTCCAGTTGCTCCACCAAACCAGTTTATTCCTATTATTCCTAAAACAAAGTATAATATT
This sequence comes from Methanobrevibacter filiformis, assembly GCF_001639265.1. Classification (GTDB taxonomy): domain Archaea; phylum Methanobacteriota; class Methanobacteria; order Methanobacteriales; family Methanobacteriaceae; genus Methanacia; species Methanacia filiformis. The sequence goes on along the minus strand of NZ_LWMT01000117.1, from coordinate 2,625 downwards.
TGGCTTAATGGTCCTAACTTCTTTCCAAGTATCAATCCAGAAACTAAAACTGCAAATGTTTGCCCAGTAATTGGAACTGGACTCCATGGTAATGGAATTATTATTTGTGCCATTATTCCAGTGAGACATGCCATTAAAACAACCATAGCTGTCTTTTCAATGTTGTTGGAATTATGAATTCGATCAAAAACATTTTTTCTTTTTGTGTAGTATGTATCTAAATTGATATTCATTTAATCACTTATCTCATATTTTATATTTAATCTCTTAAAATTAATTAAGTATTTGATACCATTAATATTTATTTAAATTATTTATTAATATATATTTGTCTTTCAATTGCATTATGTGCATTATTTTCTATATTATTATTTAGTGGACTTAATGAGTCAACACTATATTTCTTTTTTAATGTATTTAAAATTATATGGTCTGTTAGTTCTGGATTTTTTGGAAGTAGAGGACCATGTAAATAGCTACCTATGAAGTTTTTATAAATCATTCCTTCAGTTTTATCTTTTCCATTGTTTCCATTTCCTAATTTAACTCTTCCTAATGATTTGTAATCATGGTAAGTCCGTCCGCCATGATTTTCAAATCCAATTATATTTTTATTTTTTAATTCAAGATTACTCTCAATGATTATATTTCCAATCAATCTATTTTCTTCGCTTATAGTCTCAATATCAAATATTTCAAGACATGGAATCTTATTTTTGTTTGCATCAATATATGTAGTTCCAAACATTTGATAACTACCACAAATAGCTAATAAGAATTTATTATCTTCAACATGTTCACTTAATACTTTTTGATGCTGTGTTAAGTGTTTTGAAACAATATTTTGACCTGTATCTGCTCCACCACCAATTACAATAATGTCAGCTTCATTTAAGTTTGTTTCATTGTCAATTGTGAAGTTTTCTACATTAACTTTAATATTTCTCCATAAACACCTTTGTTTAATAGCTATTAAGTTTCCTAAATCTCCATAGAGATTTAAAATATCTGGATACATGTTAACAATATTTAATTCCATCTCAGTCATTTATTAAACCTCTCTTATTTAACTAGATAAGTTTTATAAAATAATTTTTTAATTTTATGAATTTTTAAACTAATTAGATATTATTTAAATTATTTAAATATCTGTTTGTTATAGATTTAATATTTTTTCATTGAAACTATTGAAAATAGTGTGAAAATAAGCATTTAAAATTTATTATAAAATTGTCTAATTTAAAATATGGATATATTGTATTAAAATAGAATTATAAAATGAATAGTTTAAGATTATGTTAAAAATAGTTATTTTTTAAGTACTGAAGGTTTGTAGGCTTTATTTAAAGGTACTACAAACCAGTACTCATAGTTAGTATTTATATTTCATACTTGGGGTCATATGGTGTATACAAAGTACTACAACATATACTATTATATTGTTTACTATATAAAGTTTTTCATTGTTTGATAGTGTTCGTATATTTTTCATATAAAATAGTTAATTTTTGTTCAGTTTATATTGTTAGTATTATTACTTGTGTTTTTAATTGCTTGTTTGTTATAAAAGAATGTTCAAATTAAACATCAATATATTTTAATGAATTTAATGTAATAATTTACTATTTAAAATGTATTTTTAGGAGGTATAATCACATCACTGGGATTTTGGAGAAAAAAAGCAATACAACACATCACAGAAATGTGAAAAAGTTATCACATTAAACATATTTAAATACATTTAAATATTTGTTTTTATAAATATACTATAAGTTTTCTTATAAGAAAAAATTGTATATTTTTTTAAATAAATTTTATTATAAGAAAAGATTATATAATTGCTTATATTTTTTCTTATAAGAAAATATTTACAGTAATTAGTTGAATTATTAAAAAATTATCGAAACAAGGAATTAATATGATTAAAAGAGAGTTATATTTAAATGAAATTAAGCCATTTATTAATAAACATTTCATTAAGGTTTTAACTGGAGTTAGACGATGTGGCAAATCAACGATACTTGAACAAATTATCCAATTATTAAAACAAAGAGGAATAAAAGATGAAAACATTATTTTAATAAATTTTGAGCTAGATGAGTATTTTAATATTAGAAACAAAGATCAATTAAAAGAATATATCAATAAACTTGTTAAAAATAATAAAGAAAGAAAATATTTATTCTTAGTTGGCTGTGCAATAATTAATTTTTCAGTTGATGGATGACAGTGAATTTTCTTAGTTGTGGTTAGATTGTAAATTATTTTTTGTAGTTTTTTTTATTTGTTGTCTATGTTTTTCATTGAATATCTATTGAATTTCCAATGATTGTTTTTCATTTAGGTTTATGATACCTTTTACTCTCATGTTTGTTTAAGTAATTTGAGTTTGTGGTTGTGAAGTAGTCTTATATTACTTGCTGCTGCAACACATTTCACTTCACTTTCGATTTTGTCTAGTTCTCTTGTGTTGGCTTGGGTGAAGTCCAGGTTATATTTCATATGTGCGAAAGATCGTTCCACAACTATTCTTCTCTTGTATATTTCTTTGTTTTCAGGGATGTTAAGTTTTATTTCTAGTGCATCTTGATATTTATTTGTGTAAACCGTTATGATCCTATAGTT
>NZ_LWMT01000116.1 GCF_001639265.1 Methanobrevibacter filiformis | reverse complement strand
ACATAAAATTAAACAAACCAAAAACAATAAGAACAACTAAAAACAATTCAACAAAACCAACAAAATATTAAAAAAAACTCACATAAAAACACAAAAAATAAAGAAAAAATCAATAAAATAGAACAAAAAAAGAAACATTAAATGCGAATCCTCATATAATTATTTTTAATAATTAGTGAAATTGAATTCAACATCTTTATTTTAATAATTTAATGCAAAAATCATTTAAAGAGAACTTCATCATTCAATAATGCCTTATGTGGTGTGTTATTTTTTTGCTTCATACAATTAATAATACACACCACACAATATAATACTTTACTTATACGAAGTACTGATAATATATACCAATTGGCAATTTCAAACAATATCCTCAACATTCCTCAACTATTAAAATTTTTAAGTCTAATTATATTCTTAAATGGTTTAATAATGCACTTTTTGAATTTAATAAAATGTATAATAGAAAAAGTTAGCATTTGAGGATTTGATGTTTAAATTAACTGATGAATTAAATAATGCTGAAAAGACACTAACAAAATTCCAATTAACAAACATTGTATTTAACTTAGATGTTAAGAACCTTAATAAAAAAGATTGTTCTAATATAATGCATTTATTTTGGATTGAATCTTCATTAGATTCTGCAGAAAACTCCAAAAAGATTAATAGTTTTATCAAAACTTTTATTTTTAAAATTAATAAAAACATTCCTTATGTTTAGAATACTTAAATTTTGGAATAACTTTTGTTCAAACTTTTTTCAAAAGTTTGTTTCAAATTAATAAAAGCATTTCTCATATTTAAAATGCTTAAATTGTGGAATAGCTTTTGTTCAAACTTTTTTCAAAAGTTTGTTTCAAATTAATAAAGAATTAATTGGAAGTTATAGGGAGTGCATTAAAAAATTAAATCCTCCTTTTGAAAGAAATAAAAATTATCCCAAGATAGCTAAACACTTAAAATACAAAATTGATGGTCGTGATTAAGAAATAAGAAATATTATTTCAAAAACTTTTCAAATCAAAATCCCAAGTTTTGATTACAGGCTAAATTTTTTGTACAATAGAAAAAGTTATTTTATATAACTTTCATAATTATAATTAAGAATAATATTAATGGCATGTTATAAAATTTAATGTATGAATATATTAATATGTAACTAGTTATTGTTGTGTTGAAAATGGATAGAAAAAAAATAGCCATTGATTTTGCAGAGTCTTTAAATCATCCAGAAATTAAAAAAATTATTCTTTTTGGTTCTGTTGCTCGTGGTGACGATACTGATGAATCAGATATTGATATTCTTATTCTCACAAAAGAAAGGTCCGATAAATTTAAAATAATGGATGATGTTTACAGCAAAGTGATGGAAAATGTGTATAAACATATGGAATATATTTCTGCTAAAATAATTCCAATTAATCATTATAATAACTATAAGTCTAACTACTTCTATAAAAATGTGGATGAGGAGGGAATTGTAATTGGAACAGGGGAATAATGTGTTTAAGAAAGCATTGGATACACTGAAATCTGCTAAATTTAACTTTAATGGAGGATATTTCAATGCTTCTATCAATCGTTCCTATTATGCAGTTTTTTATGCTGCTAAAGCCTTGCTTTTTAAGAAAGGTTTAAATCCTAAAACTCATAGTGGAACTATTCGTCAATTTGGTCTAGAATATGTAGTAAATGGGGAATTTGATGAACACATAGCTAAAATATTATCTTCGTTACAAGAAGAGAGAACCAGTGTTGACTATGATTATGATTTCAATTCTTCTAAAGATGAAGCGAAACTAGATTTAAACAATGCAGAACTTTTCATCAAAGAATGTAAAAAATTTCTATAACTTATCCTACGATTCATTAATATTCAGGCAAAATAGCAAAGAATTTTGATTTAATAACAAAATATGAAAGAAAGAATAAACAGAATAACTAACTTAGGGTGATGAATTAAACTCTAAGGAACTTCAATCTTTAATTAATTCCATTAAAAATATTTTGAAGTTTAAATCAAATTAAATTAAATAAATTGTTAATATTATAATATGAAACAAACTTTTAAAAAAAGTTTGATCAAAAGCTATTTCCAAAAATAAACCATTTTAAGTATAAGGAATGCTTTTATTAATATTAATAGCTAATTATATAATACTTATTATTATTTAGTAATACTTATTATTTTCATATTCCTTATCTAAATATTTAGGAGATCTTCCATAATTCATTGATTAGTTAATTGATACTTATTGGCTTATATTATGATGATGAAGTAATATTAAGTTAAAATAAGGATTATTATTTAGTTTATTGGGTTTTAAGTGATTTATC
>NZ_LWMT01000115.1 GCF_001639265.1 Methanobrevibacter filiformis | reverse complement strand
ATCTTCATGCAAAACCATAAACACCAACTCAACAAAAACTAAAAAACACTAATAATATATTACACCCCATAATATTTAAAACTAAGCATAACTAAAAAGAATCAAAAAATAATTATTGCACAGCCAATTATACATCAAAAAATAACATAAGTTTTGAAAATATAACATTTAGAAACGGTATAGATCCTTTATATGGTGCTGCATTTTACATCAAGGGTAGTAACACAGTTATATTTAAAAATTGCATATTTTCAAGTAATGTTGTATCTTCTTCTACTGGTGAAGGTGGTGGTGCTATTTATAATGATGGTGGTAATCTTAGTGTGAACAATTCTACATTTACAAATAATGATGGTGGTCGTTGTGGTGGTGCTATTTATAATGGGGGTGGTAATAATCTTAGTGTGAATAATTCTATTTTCACTGGTAATGATGGTAGATCTGGTGGTGCTATTTATAATGGTGGTGATTTGAGTGTGAGTAATTCTATTTTCATTGGTAATAATGCTAGTGTTGGTGGTGCTATTTATAATTATGGTGATAATTTTGTAGTTAGTGGTGATAATTTTGTTAATAATTCTGCTACTAATGGTAGTGCTATTTATACTACTAAGTCATCTACTGTTAATTATAATCGTTTTTATAACAATTCTGGTAAGGGTCAGCTTTATGTAACTAATGGTACTCTTAATGCTAATTTTAATTGGTGGGGAAATAACAGTAATCCTAATGGAACTTTGGTTATTGTAACTGGTGGTACTCTTGTATTAAGTTATTACTATGTTTTAGAGCTTTCACTTAATAATACATTTTACACCAATACAAATAACACAAGAAATTACAGTAAAAATCAAAATGCTACTTTAACTTATAATTTATCACTTAATGCTCCTACAACTAATGATCCAAGTTTACTTCCATATTTTGAAGTAAATGTAATAGCTAGAAACAGTACGAGTGTTATTAATAATAGTACTAGTGATATAAGAACATTTACGTTCTCACAAGTTGTAATGTTAAATAATAATAATCTTCAATCTTCAATTAATGCTTTAGTAGATGGTGAGAACATTATTCTCATTCTTGAAGCTGAAGCTAAGGTTAATCTCACTATTGCTAAGGTTGCAAATGTAACTAATATTTTGAATAATGGCACTATTAACTTCACAATAACTATAACTAACAATGGAAATGATTTCGCATCTAATGTTACTTTCACTGACTCACTTCTTGATAATTTCAAACTCCTGAATGCGAGTGGAGGATCATACAACAGTACAACAGGTATTTGGACTGTTGGAGATATTGGATCAGGAGTAACTATAACACTCAACATGACGGCTCAAGCTATTAAATCAGGAACAATAAACAACACTGCAAATAATGTAACAGCTATTGAAACACTTATTAATCCAAATATAAACTCCACAGTAACAATCACTGTCACACCAACAGTTAATCTAAACATCACCAAAGTGTCTAATGTAACTGGTCTTAACACCTCTCACATTGGCGACCATGTTAAATATGTCATAACTGTTAAAAATAATGGTTTAGACAATGCAAGCAATGTAAAAGTATATGATATCTTAGATTCTAACTTAACTTACATCACATACAACTCTTCAACTGGAACTTACAATAATACTACAGGTTTATGGAATATTGGAACATTAAATGTTAATCAAACAGCTACACTAGAAATTGAAGTGATAATAGCTAACATCGGAACAATAGAAAATATTGCAAATATAACAGTAAATGAAATAATCCTTAATGGAAGTAACACCAACACAAGCACAACAATTCACGCAGACCCTTTGAATAGTACTTTGGTTATTAATCATATTGTGGATACTAAGGTGAATGGTAGTGTTAGTATTAATGGTTCTTTGTTGGATGAGAGAGGTGTTCCGATTAGTGGTGTTCCGATTAATTTGACTGTTAATAATGTTACTTATAATGTTACTACTAATGCTGGTGGTAATTGGAGTATTATTTATCATGTGGGTTCAATTGGTGTTATTGATGTTGTTGCTGAGTTTGTTGGTAATGTTAATTATACTGGTGCTGTTAATGTAACTTATTTTAATGGTTTGGCTTTGAATAGTACTTTGGTTATTAATCATATTGTGGATACTAAGGTGAATGGTAGTGTTAGTATTAATGGTTCTTTGTTGGATGAGAGGGGTGTTCCGATTAGTGGTGTTATTGTTAATTTGACTGTTAATGGTGTTGCTTATAATGTTACTACTAATGTGGGTGGTAATTGGAGTATTATTTATCATGTGGGTTCAATTGGTGTTATTGATGTTGTTGCTGAGTTTGTTGGTAATGTTAATTATACTGGTGCTGTTAATGTAACTTATTTTAATGGTTTGGCTTTGAATAGTACTTTGGTTATTAATCATATTGTGGATACTAAGGTGAATGGTAGTGTTAGTATTAATGGTTCTTTGTTGGATGAGAGGGGTGTTCCGATTAGTGGTGTTATT
>NZ_LWMT01000114.1 GCF_001639265.1 Methanobrevibacter filiformis | reverse complement strand
TCTTAGTAAATAAAAGTGCCACATTCTCAGGAACATTCCCTAGCTTTAAACTCGAAAACTTAGACTTCACAACAGCACTACTACAAACAGGTTATTTAACAATAAAAGAAGAAGAAAAGACAATTTTAGGTGAATCATCAAAATATAAACTAGCTATTCCTAATAAAGAAGTGCATGATTCATTGTTCAGCTATATCTTAGGAACCTACACTAACTATGATGAGAGCCAAATACAACCAATGACAGATAATATGCTTAAATACATCTTAAACTTAGATGAAGCGAATTTACAAAAATCTTTCGAGATTTTACTTCACAAAATCCCAAACCTCTTATATGGTAAACTTAAAAAAGAATTTGAAGCACATTACCAAATTTTAGCTATTTCCTGGTTGCAACTACTAGGTTTTGATATTGAAGAAGAAATCATGACTATTAAAGGAAGAATGGATGCTGTATTAAAGCAAAAAGACAATATTATAGTTATTGAGTTTAAGTTCAGCGAAACAGAATCCATGGACAATATGTTAGATGATGGATTAAGTCAAATTATAACAAATGAATATTACAAACCATACCAAAACAAGAATGTTATTTTACTATCAGTAGCATTCCAACCACGAAACGTTAAATGTAAACTATTAGACCTAAAAAGAGCTTTAAGCATGTATAAAAATGAAAATAATTAAAACATTGGTTACATAAAATAAAAGAAGTTATATTGTATAAAATCTTTATACGTTAAACTCCTCCTTGCCTAATATTTTTTTCATTTCGCGAACAATTTCAAGGGATACTCCTAATTCTAAAGCCACATCAATATCACTTATTATTTCTTCTTCATATGCATTTAAAAGAAATTTAGTGAAATATTTACCATTTTTCCTAAAAGATATCATTGCTTTATTATGAATTCCTTTTTTATGGTCTGGCTTATCCGATTCAAGTCTCTTCTTTTTTCCATATATTTTGCTCGATTTTAGTGTTTTAGGAACGGCGATATATGATTTAAATTCATTTATTCTTTTATCATATTCTTTTTTTGTTATATAATTTAATGTTATTGCTTTTCTCACGATAACACTCTGACTAACATGAAAAATTTTTGATAGCCTTTTAATATCTTCTGCTGAAAATTTGGAATAGGATGTATTTTCATTTATATAATTACTAAATAATTTATTAGGGAGGAGTGTTTCAGCAGCTATTTTATTACATAAAAATTCTTCTTTATCAACAAAACTATATTGATTGATATTACTTAAACCTTCTTTTTTCATTATTATATGGGCTAATTCATGAAAAAATGTGAATTTTTTAGCATTATCAATTTCTTTAGAGTTAATCCCAATTATAGGCAATTTATCATAATACAGAGCATAACCTCTTAATTCAGAAGGTTTTATATCATAAAATTGAAAAACTAATAATCCTAATGATTCAACTTTATCAATCCAATGATCTAGTCCAATAGATGCTCTTGATCTAGGTTTATATCCTAAAAAATCACTTAATAGCTCAGGAATTTTATTAATATCTTCGACTTGAAAATTTTTAAAAGGAAATAAAGGAATTTCAAAATCATCCGATTCCTCCTCTAAATTTAGCAAAGTTTCTCTTCTTGATCTAGCTTTTCTAATTTCAAAAGCAATGCGAGGAGTGATAGTCATCTTTTCACTGCCTTCTGTTCTAAAGTTAGGAGGCTCATTTTCATATACTGGTTTATCATCATTGAAAAAAATTGTTGTAGGTCTCTGGTATTCATGTGCTAACTTTGATAAGTTATTAAAAGATATTTCTCCATTATTTTCCCATTTTTTTATGGTTTCAGATGTTTTACTAATTCTTTTAGCTATCTTTTCTGTTTTATAGTGTGCTGTCTTCCTAGCCCAAACTAACCATTCTCCATTTGTTTTTAATTTTGCTGAAGTCATTATACCACACATCTAATAAATATAACCATAATTTCATATAATCCATAATATTTTATCAATACAGATATAACCATTTTCCATTATTTATTTCAATTATTTTTAAAATAAATAATATAGTTTCAATAAAATGTATATATTTTTTATTCTTAATATTCTTTACTATTTTTAATATTTTTAATTATTCTTATATTTAGACGTTGTAACATTTCAAAACATTTCAAACCTTATTTTTTAAAAACCTTATTTTCTAAAACACTCTTTAAATTGATAACACCACTATTTAATCACTTTTTTAGATTTAACTCCACTAAAATCACTATAAATCTTTTTATTATCTATTTTTTTATAAGAACGAACTTTGTAATAATATGTTTTTTTAGACAAATTATTGTCTATGTATTTAACTACAGGATCTTTTGATGGTTGTTTAATGGTTTTTTTAAGTTTGAAATTTTTTTCATTGTTTTGGCTGTGCAATAATTATTTTTTGATTCTTTTTAGTTATGCTTAGTTTTAAATATTATGGGGTGTAATATATTATTAGTGTTTTTTAGTTTTTGTTGAGTTGGTGTTTATGGTTTTGCATGAAGAT
>NZ_LWMT01000113.1 GCF_001639265.1 Methanobrevibacter filiformis | reverse complement strand
CCCAATAGACCAAACACCAGTAACATCATCATAAGAACCATTACTACCTACAAAACTCAAAACACTAGCATTCAACAAATCAGTCACAAACACACCAGTAGCATTACCAAAACCATTATTAGACACAATAATAGTGTAAGTAATAATATCACCAATATTCGCAGATCCAGTAGTATTAGAAACCTTAACAACACTCACATTAACATTATTACTCACATTAATAGTTTCATTATCAGACCCATTATCCACATTAGTGTTATTCTGATCCACAGTCACACTCGCAGTATTAATAACTGTACCATTACCAATAATAACAACAGTAATACTCAAAACAACACTCTCACCAGCACCAAGAGACCCAATAGTCCAAACACCAGCATTATTATCATAAGAACCATTACTACCTACAAAACTCAAAACACTAGTATTCAACAAATCAGTCACAAACACACCAGTAGCATTACCAAAACCGTTGTTAGTCACAGTAATAGTGTAAGTAATAGTATCGCCAATATTCGCTGATCCAGTAGTATTAGAAACCTTAACAACACTCACATTAACATTATTACTCACATTAATAGTTTCATTATCAGACCCATTATTAGTGTTAGTGTTATTCTGATCCACAGTCACACTCGCAGTATTAATAACTGTACCATTACCAATAATAACAACAGTAATACTCAAAGCAACACTCTCACCAGCACCAAGAGACCCAATAGACCAAACACCAGTAACATCATCATAAGAACCATTACTACCTACAAAACTCAAAACACTAGCATTCAACAAATCAGTCACAAACACACCAGTAGCATTACCAGAACCATAATTAGACACAATAATAGTATAAGTAATAACATCACCAATATTCGCAGTACCAGTAGTATTAGAAACCTTAACAACACTCACATTAACATTATTACTCACATTAACATTATTAGACACATTAATAGTTTCATTATCAGACCCATTATCCACGTTAGTGTTATTCTGATCCACAGTCACACTCGCAGTATTAATAACTGTACCATTACCAATAATAACAACAATAATGCTCAAATCAACCGTTTCACCAGCACCAATAGACCCAATAGACCAAACACCAGTAACATCATCATAAGAACCATTACTACCTACAAAACTCAAAACACTAGCATTCAACAAATCAGTCACAAACACACCAGTAGCATTACCAGAACCATAATTAGACACAGTAATAGTATAAGTAACAGTATCACCAATATTCGCAGTGCCAGTAGTGTTAGAAACCTTAACAACACTCACATTAACATTATTACTCACATTAATAGTTTCATTATCAGACCCATTATTAGTGTTAGTGTTATTCTGATCCACAGACACACTCGCAGTATTAATAACTGTACCATTACCAATAATAACAACAGTAATACTCAAAGCAACCGTTTCACCAGCACCTAAATCACCAATAGACCAAACACCAGTATTATTATCATAAGAACCATTACTACCTACAAAACTCAAAGCAGTAGTATTCAACACATCAGTCACATATACACCAGTAGCATTACCAGAACCATTATTAGACACAATAATAGTATAAGTAATAATATCACCAATATTCGCAGCACCAGTAGTATTAGAAACCTTAACAACACTCACATTAACATTATTACTCACATTAATAGTTTCATTATCAGACCCATTATCAACATTAGTATTATTCTGATCCACAGACACACTCGCAGTATTAATAACTGTACCATTACCAATAATAACAACAGTAATACTCAAAGCAACACTCTCACCAGCACCTAAATCACCAATAGACCAAACACCAGTATTATTATCATAAGAACCATTACTACCTACAAAACTCAAAACACTAGTATTCAACAAATCAGTCACATATACACCAGTAGCATTACCAGAACCGTTGTTAGTCACAGTAATAGTATAAGTAATAATATCACCAATATTCGCAGCTCCAGTAGTGTTAGAAACCTTAACAACACTCACATTAACATTATTATTTACATTAATAGTTTCATTATCTGATCCATTATTGGTGTTAGTGTTATTCTGATCCACAGTCACACTCGCAGTATTAATAACTGTACCATTACCAATAATAACAACAGTAATGCTCAAAGCAACCGTTTCACCAACACCAAGAGACCCAATAGACCAAACACCAGTAACATCATCATAAGAACCATTACTACCTACAAAACTCAAAACACTAGCATTCAACAAATCAGTCACAAACACACCAGTAGCATTACCAGAACCATTATTAGACACAATAATAGTATAAGTAATAATATCACCAATATTCGCAGCACCAGTAGTATTAGAAACCTTAACAACACTCACATTAACATTATTAGACACAATAATAGTTTCATTATCAGACCCATTATCCACATTAGTATTATTCTGATCCACAATTACACTCGCAGTATTAATAACTGTACCATTACCAATAATAACAACAGTAATACTCAAAGCAACACTCTCACCAGCACCAAGAGACCCAATAGACCAAACACCAGTAACATCATCATAAGAACCATTAC
>NZ_LWMT01000112.1 GCF_001639265.1 Methanobrevibacter filiformis | reverse complement strand
AATAGATATTCAATGAAAAACATAGACAACAAATAAAAAAAACTACAAAAAATAATTTACAATCTAACCACAACTAAGAAAATTCACTGTCATCCATCAACTGAAAAATTAATTATTGCACAGCCAATCATATTATAAAAAAATTTATTTATATATTGTTAAAAAGGGTTAAAAATGTCAAAAGATAAAAAGAAAAAAGAAGATAAATTTGAAACAATAGAATTAGTAAATGATTCTGTTGAATTTGGTGAGGATCAGGAAGTAGTTATAGATTTGGAAGATTTAGGCTTAGATAATTTAGATTTTGAAAATTTAAAGTCAGGAAAATTAACTGTAGATGATCTTAGGAAAATGGATTTAAAAGAACTAGGAATTGAAGGTGCTGATCTTGATCAATTAGAAGCAATTGGTTTTGAATTAGAAACTCAAGAACTTGAAGTTCCAGATATAAGAATAGAATCTGAGATTTTTGATATGAGGCTATTAATTAAAAAAGATTATTCTGATACTTTAGATTTAGAAGAACGTAAAAAAGAATGTATTAAAGATTTATTCGATTTTGTTGGTGAGTTTATTAATACTGATGAATTTGTTGAATTAATGAATTCTTATGATGAATAGATTAATTTAAATAATTTTCTACTTTAAAATAACTTTTAAATAATTTTAAATAATTTTTTATTATTTAATTATTCTTTTTTTAATTTGATATATTATTCCTTGTTCTTATTGTGGAAATCATAATATCCTATTTTATCTAAAACTGATTTAACATCTACTTTTGTTTTATAACAACCTGTTCTTGATAGAAGAACTCCTTGTGGTGAAAATTTAGATAAATTCATCATGGTCATATTTAAATCTTCATAACAAGCTATTCCAAGGACTGAGTCGAATTCATGGTTTTTAACAATCTTTTTAATAAATGTTGAGCCTGGTATAATGAATACTATGTATCCTAATTCTTCAGCTTTAGGTTTTATGATACCTATGGCACATTTCCCGCAACAATCACAGGCAAGCCCAGTTTCTTCTAAAACTGCTTCACAACTAGGATGTCTTAAACAATGGGGAAATACCATAATCTTTTTTTTATTATCAGTTTCTTTAAATTTTTTTTCATTAATTTTATTCCTTATTTCGACACCTATATGATCAACCATAATATCATCAAAGCCAAAACTTCTTGCTAACTGTTTAAGTGGGGAATAGAAAAAATCAAGTGCAAAAAGAATTAACTTTGGGAAAATTAAGATATTTTTTTTAAGTAATATCTTACCTAGAATTAAAGCTATTAATAATATTAAAAATAAAAAAATAAGTCCAAAAAAGACTATTTGACCAAATAGCTGGAAAGCATTTTCAGTTAACATCTGTTGGTTAGTTTTATTACTTATATTATATAAATATTAGTTATTTTATTAGGGAATAATGCTGCCATAATATTAAATAATTACTAAAACTTTTCTATTTTATAATTAAGAGTATTTCCTTTAATTTTAACCCCATTTTCGGTTTTAGTAATTATTGTTCCTGATAAACTATTACATGAACATAAAATATCTTGTTCTGGGTGTGTTCCTGGAATTATATCACAATCAAGCCTTACAGTATCTCCCACTGAAAGAACCATACTAAGTCTTTTAGATGTGGGATGGTCTTTAGGAAGTACAATTATAGGGGAGTTCATTTCTCTTGTTAGGTATCCAAGTGATTTAATTCCTTTTTCATACTTTTCTCCTTTTCCAAATGCAGAAATAGCTATCAAATCATTTTTTTCTAAGTACATAACAATTTCTTCTTTTTCAGGAGTTCCAATAAACAACATTTGATCATTAGATACTTTAACTATTCCCACAGTTCCAGTATCTCCAATTAAAAATAGTATTTGGGAAGAATCAATCTTAATTTCTTCTTTTTCCATAAAATCACAGAATAAAATTTATTATATCTAAAATATGAATTAATAAAATCTTTTAGATTTTACTAATTTTTTTTAATTTTTCAAAAATAATTATTGTAACTACTAAATAGCCACTAATTTAAACTTCTTCTACATTATCGCTTTGGCATGAAGGGCAAATAACTTTTTTTCCAAGTCCTTTGAAATCATTACCACATTTTAAACATTTATATTTCTTTGTTTTCAATTTTTTCATATTTACATCGGCCATAGGGCCTCCAACTGTACACATAACTTCACCTTTATTTAAATTAATTATTTATTAAATTATTTTATTAATAGTATTTATTCTTCTTAATATAAATTTGAGGATTCGTATTTAATAATTTTCTTTTTATATGTATTATTTTTTTTCTTTGGTATTTTTATTTATGTTTGATTGTTTATATATTTTTTTATGAGTTTTAATAGTAGTATTCGTAAGTGTTTTAGGTTTGTGTTGAAGAAGTTGAATGTTTGGGAGAGTAGTGGTAAGTTTAGTGTTGATTTTGATTATTTGAGGTCTGTTGTTCGTGGGGATTTTAGTGATTTGTGGAAGGAAGGTCTTAATTTTAATATTAATAGTCCTTTTAATAAAGAGCTTTTGTGTTGTGATTTGGAAAGAATGGTTCGCGCATTAGATGATGGAGAAAGTGTGAATCATTTTAAGAATCTTTTTCTTCTTAACTCTATGAATAATGAAAATGAAGAGTTGTTAGA
>NZ_LWMT01000111.1 GCF_001639265.1 Methanobrevibacter filiformis | reverse complement strand
GACACACAAGACTAACAATATCAAGAATAAAAAACATGCTAAAAGAAAAATAAGAATATAAACAAAAAACATCACAACATTACACACTACATATCTAACATGAAAAATCCTTAACTTAACAGCTGTGGGTCTTAGGGTGAATTTCATCCCAGAATTTGCAACAGTTGAAGACTTTGAGCAACTTGGAGAAGCTGCTGTAACCGCACCAATTTGTCCAACATACACTGATTACTTGTCAAGAGGTTTAAAAGAGGAATATGGTGTTCCTTTCTTCCTTTACCCACCACCAACAGGAATATCTAACACTGATGAATGGCTTCGTCAAATAGCTAAATTCACAGGAAAAGAGGAAGAAGTTGAGAAACTTATAGAAGAAGAACATAAAAGATGGGTTCCTCAAATTGAAAGAATCAAAGAGGAATTTAAAAAACTAAGAGTTAATGGTGAGAAAACTAAGATTTTAGGATCATTAGGTCAAGGAAGGCTTGTATCTCAACTTCCATACTTTGATGAATTAGGTTTGCAATCTCCTGCAGCTATGGCTCAAGATTTTGATAATTTGTTAATTGATGAACTTGAAGAAATTATTGAACAAGTTGGTGATTTTGATCTTATGGTTAACACTTTCCAAGCAGCAGAGCAAGCAAACATCACTCAACAACTTAATCCTGATTTAGCCCTTACTTGTCCTTTCCAAGGAGGTAGTTGGGAACGTGATAATAATATTACCAGAATACACTCACTTAGAGGAGATGCCGATCCATGGAGTGCTCAAAGTGGATATGCTGGAGCTGTAGCATTTGGAGACTTTTTATTACAATCCTTTAAAAACAGATCTTATCAGAAAGTATTAAGTGAAAAAACAGAGAGAAGCTACAAAGATTGGTGGTATGAACAACCTGATCCACTTTATTATCTTGAAAAAGAAGAGAAGGGGAAATAACATGTCTGATGAAGCAAAATTAGAAAACTTAAATAAACATGAGTCATCATCAATACAACTTAACTCTTATGAGGGTGAATCAGTAGAGGCACCTCGTTATAGCTGTGCATTATCTGGTGCTTATGGTACTACACTTGGAATAAGAGGTGCAGTACCTATACTTCATTCTGGAGCAGGTTGTGGTATTGGTCAGCTATTCGGAACACTATATGCTGGAGGTCAATCTGCTGGAGGTAATGAAGGAGGTACAAGTACGCCTTGTTCCTGTCTTGTAGAGGAACATGTTATATTTGGAGGAGAAGAAAAACTCAGAAATTTAATAGCATCTACAATAGAAGTATTTAATTCCGATCTCTTTGTAGTAATATCTGGTTGTGTTCCATCACTTATAGGAGATGATGTTGATGCGATTGTAGGTGAATTTAGAGATAAAGCACCTATTGTTCATGTTAATGCACCAGGATTCAGTGGTAGTTCATTTGAAGGATATGAACTATTTTGGGATGCAATTATTGAACAATTACTTATTCCAAAAGAAAAACAAGAAAAATTAGTTAATATATTTGGTGTAGTTCCATACAATCATGTCTTTTGGAAAGGTGAACTTTTAACAATTAAAAATCTTCTTGAAAAAATAGGTATTGAAGCTAATATCATATTTACTGAAAAAAATGGATTAGAACACATTGAAAAAATACCTGCTGCAGAATACAATATTGTAGTCTCTCCATGGAATGGACATGCAGCAGCAGCTAAACTTGAAGATAAGTTTGGAACTCCATTTATAACTTTCCCAAGTGTTCCAGTAGGTCCTAAACAAACTGGAGTCTTTCTTAGAAAAATCGCTGAAAAGCTTAATGTTCCATCTGAAACTGTTGAAGATTTTATAGCAGCTGAAGAAGACAGAACTTATCGTTTCATGGAATATCCTGCAGATGCAGTCATA
The DNA here is from genome assembly GCF_001639265.1 of Methanobrevibacter filiformis. Taxonomy (GTDB): domain Archaea; phylum Methanobacteriota; class Methanobacteria; order Methanobacteriales; family Methanobacteriaceae; genus Methanacia; species Methanacia filiformis. Next base: position 910 of record NZ_LWMT01000111.1, on the reverse strand, counting down.
CTGGTCAGACCACATTCCTACTTTGCTGTAGCTGCTGATAGTGGAACAGCTGTTGGAATAACAAATTTCCTTACAAATGAAATAGGATATCTTCCAGATGTTATCCAAATAACTGATAATCCTCCTGAGGAATACCGTGCAGAAATTGCGAAAGAAATAGGTGATAACCTCACTACTTCTGTAGTTCCTGATATAATTTTCGAGGCAGACACATACAATATCAGAGAAAACTTTAAAGATAGACCATTCCTATTTTTATTCTCAAGTTCTCTTGAAGCACCAACTGCAATGGAAGACTTTGGAGCACTTCATATCAGTGCATCTTTCCCTGTATTCAATAAAACTATATTACTTCATAATTTTGCTGGATATGATGGTTGTTTAACACTATTTGAAGATTTAATAGGCACATTTGTAGGTCCATTATAGATACTTAGTATGTAGCTATATTTAGTATTATATAGTATTACATATAGTATTACTTTTTATTCTTTTTATTAATAAATTATATATACTATTATAATAATAATTAAATATATTTATTAAAAATATTGTTATTAAGAATTTTTTTAAAATAATTAGTATATGATAATTTTTATTGGAGGTATTTAAGTATGATATGCCCTGTTTGCGGACTTGAATGTGCTGAAGAAGAAGTTAATGGTAAAATTGTTTATGATTGTCCTTGTGGCTGGTCATCTGCTAAAGAAGATGATATTGACGGAGCTTATATTAACAGAAACTTTGATGATAAATAATTTTAGATAATCTATTTTCAAACTTAAACTTTGATGATAAATAATTTTAGATAATCTATTTTCAAACTTAAACTTTGATGATAAATAATTTTAGATAATCTATTTTCAAACTTAAACTTTGATGATAAATAATTTTAGATAATCTATTTTCA
>NZ_LWMT01000110.1 GCF_001639265.1 Methanobrevibacter filiformis | reverse complement strand
GAGCTATGTCTTATTTGAAACCAATAATTGAAAGACAGAACGATGAATTAAAATGGACCTAAATGTTATGATAAATCATTATTTTAGTAATAATCAATTTTTCAGGAGGCAACTTTTTGACACAAACGATATTTCTGTAAATTTAGTAAATATTATATAATTTAATTTAAATATTTAGTTATAAAATAAACTTATAATATAACCTATAATTATTTTTAAAAGTAGTGATTTTTTATGATACTAGGAATATTAGGATGTGGAGCAATAGCTAATATTATTTTTAACACCTTGAAAGAGGATAATAATTTTGAAATTAATTATTTCTATGATAATAATGTTGAAAAAGCTGAAAATTTTGCTAAAATAACTAAAGGGCATTATTCTGAAGATTTCAATGAATTAGTAGATAATGTTGATATGGTTTTAGAATCTGCATCACCAAATGCAGTTAAATCATTAATACCTCAGGCACTTGAAAAGGGTAAAGATGTTATAGTTCTAAGTATTGGTGCTTTAATGGATAATGATTTTAGAGAAAATATAATAGCTATTGCAAAGAAGAATAATGCTAAAATTTATGCTCCATCTGGTGCTATAGCTGGTCTTGATGCAATTAAAGCAGCTTCTCTTGGAACCATTGATAATGTTTCAATAGTAACTAGGAAGTCTCCACGTTCACTAAATCAAAATCTTAAAGAAGAAAAAGTAATATTTAATGGTAAAGCAAGTGAAGCTGTTCTTGAGTTTCCATCAAATATTAATGTTGCATCATCTTTAAGTTTAGCATCACATGTGGATGCTAATGTTAAAATTATTGTAGATCCCAAGGTTAATGAGAATATGCATGAAATCACTGTTGTAGGAAGCTTTGGGGAAATTAAAACACTCGTTAAAAACATTCCATGTGCTGCAAATGCTAAAACTAGTATATTGGCAGCATATTCTGCAATAGAACTTTTAAAAAGCTTTAATGAAACTTTAAAAATTGGATTATAATTAATAATTTTATATTATCCTTAATAATTTTAATAGTATTCATAAAATTATTTTTAGTAATACTATTATTTTTAGTAATATTTTTAGTATTTTTTATCTTTACACTAATTAGGATTACATAGCAGTTGCTTTATGTAAAATATTGGATGCCGTTTATTTTTTGATCTTTTCATGCACCTTTTAAAATCATTATATATTTACAATATAATATTTTGACGATGTATTTTAGTGATTCAATACACAATCAATTTTTATAAATTAACGAACATCTTTTTATGTACTATTGCATCGTATGAAAAATTGTAATAATATCGTTTAAAAATGCAATGAAAGAAAAGACACTCAAATAAAACAAAGAATAAATACATATAAATAATAAACAACTATATAATTAATATTCAAGAATTCCTAAAATATTTTTGGAATTCACATTATATATGATCAATTTGAGGAATTAATTTGAAGAAAAAATACTTAAAAACTATAGTTGTTTTAGCACTACTTCTATGCTTTGCTATTTCTATTAGTGCTGCAAGTGCTAAAGATATATATGTATCAAAAGGTGGAAGTATAAAAAATGCTGTGTCTAAAGCTAAAAGTGGAGATACCATTTATATTAAAGCAGGAACATATAGTGGAACTAAAAATAGAGACATAATAATAGATAATAATAAGAATATTAAAATAAGTGCAATTTCGAATAATGTTAAAAAAAGAAATACTGTAGTTATAAGTCTTGGTAAAGCAAATAGGGCATTTACCATAAGCAGAGGTACAGTAACTCTTAGTGGTATAAAGATAACAAATGGTAAAAAAGATTTAGGTGGAGCTATTGCAATTACAAAAGGTAAACTCACTATAAGATATTGTAGTTTCACAAATAATGTAGCTACAAAATATGGAGGGGCTATATTCGCTAAACAGTCAAAACTTAATGTTAGTAAATCCACATTTACAAATAATAAAGCAAAGATTTCTGGTGGAGGTATTTCACATTTTAACAACAAGTTAATAGTAGATAACAGTACTTTCACAAGTAATAGGGCAGGTAATGGAAAAGTAGCTAATACAAACTTTGGAGGCGGAATACACACTACTGACAATTCAAATGCAAATATTAAAGGATCATATTTTACTAAAAATGTAGCATATGGTGGAGCTATTGCTAATTTTGGTAAAATGAATCTTACAACTTCAGTATTTGAAAAAAATAGGTCTCCTAAAAATGGTGGGGCGATAGCTATTGAAGAAAATGCTAAATTGGAAAAATGTAATTTTACAGGTAATGTTGCAGCTCAACGTGGTGGAGCTATCCATAATGCAGGTAAAACAACTATAAAATCATCTAGATTTACCTATAACAAAGCATTAAGAGGATTCGCTGGAGGTTTTGATACTCACGCACCATTAAAAGTTTACAACAGTGTAATATCTCACAACACTGCATCTCATAAAAGTGGTGGTCTTGGAGGAGCATTTACACTTTACAGATTCAGTGGTAGTAAGGAAAAATACCATTATGCAAGTGATGTACTTATCCAAGGTTGTACAATAACCTACAATAGTGCTGGAAAAACTGGTACTTGGGGTGAAAGTGTATTTATAACTAATGGAGACATGCCATATGCAAAAACTTCTATAAAGTTAAGGCTTGTAGGTAACACTTGGAAAGATGAAAATGGTAACATTGTTAAAAATACTAATTGGCTGTGCAATAATTAATTTTTCAGTTGATGGATGACAGTGAATTTTCTTAGTTGTGGTTAGATTGTAAATTATTTTTTGTAGTTTTTTTTATTTGTTGTCTATGTTTTTCATTGAATATCTATT
>NZ_LWMT01000109.1 GCF_001639265.1 Methanobrevibacter filiformis | reverse complement strand
TTTCTTTTTTAACCATCTTTTTTAAACAAACATCCTCCTCATCATCAAGCTCTACTCTTCTCTGTTTCATATAGTATAATATGAATATCATCATATATAAATATTTTAAAATTAAGTTGTCATGACAATATGTATTATTATAAGGAAAATACTTTTTTATTAATCCCAAAGTATCATAATTAAATAATATGTTGTTTTCTGAAAGATTATTCAATATTTTAAGAAATTTAAAATCTTTAAAGAAATCATTGAAGTTAATAATAAAATCTACATAACTAAAAAGGAAAAACACACTTTTTACTGTGTTTTTTGGAATGAAAGTAATATTTTCAAACTCATCAGTACTTTTTATTAAATTTTGAAGTTCCTCAGTTGCATAAAAAATATAAGCAAATTTTTCATCATATATTTTTTCTAAAAAATAAACCCATTTGCTACTTAAACTAGATTTTTTGTCATCATCTATTAAAAATAAAAATACTTTTTCTTTTGAAAATATTTTCTCATTAATTAAAAACATATTAGTTCTGGAATAATATTCATCATTTTGGATAATAAAGTATTTCTCATTTTCAATTTGTATTTTTTTCATCTTTTTCATTTTAGTTTCATAGCAATTAATTATTATAGATTCTGAGTTATTAGGAAAAACCTCTTTTACTAAAGGATGGTTTGAAAATATCATATCATGTTTTTCTATTAGTTTCTTAGTTTCCTTATCTATTTTTCCATTTAATTCATTAACCACATAATCAAATGGAAGATATATTGACTTTTCAGTTTTATTATATTGAGCATAATATGATAACAATACCCACCAATTATTTAGTGAAGTCAAATTGGTAATTGATATATATTTCTGTGGAATTAATCTATCAAGCTCACGTGAAAAAATAGAATTAGCTATATTAATTAATCCTTGATATTTAGGATTATTTAAGATATATCTATATTGAATCCATTCATTTTTATCTACATTTGTTATTCCTACTCTGTAGAATATTTTAACACGAGAATCAAGTTGTGAAAGCTTTTTAGATTCATCCTTATTAAATTTATCCTTAGTTAAAACAATAACATTCAGCTCATCAAAATCCTGAAAGTTAATAACATCTTTTTTTACATAAAAATCTTTGTTAGAAAAATTTTCTAAAATAAATAATGAGTTCTTTTTATTGTTTTTAAATTTTCTAAGATTAAACCCTGTTTTATTTTCAAAAATGGCATCAACCACTTTACTAGAACAATTCCCATTTTGAAGTGATATAAATTTCTCTTTTCCATTATAATTCGCAGCTAATGAATTTATATTTAGTAAAATTTTAGTTAAATCTTCAGATGATTTTGTAATAGGGATATTAAGCTCATCAAAATCAATATATAATCCTCTTCTATCTAAATACTCATCTTGATCATATTGGTATAAAATAATTGGTTTATTAGTCACGAAATAATCTATTAAAATACTTGAGTAATCAGTGATTAAAACATCTGTTACAGCTAAAACCTCAGAAACATCCAAATAATCTGGAACACAGATGTCTGAAAAACGTTTATCTTTAAGTATGTGTTTATACATTAAAGGATGGACTTTTAATAGTAAATTATAATCCTCTGGTAAGGTTTCTTGTATTAAAGATATTGTATCAAAAAGATCATTACTATTATTTTTCAAATTTCCAACATTCCCTCGCCAAGTTGGAGCATAAAGAACAATTTTTTTACTTTCTAAATTAACTGTTTCAGATAAAACTTTAGATAAAACTTTAGTTAAATATTCTTCTTTATTTGTATTTATAATCAAATCTACACGAGGATATCCTTCTTCAACAACTAATCCATCCCATATACCATTTAAATCATGAGAATCTATGAGTTTTTCAGTTGTAAAGGAGTTAGGTGAAAGAATATGTGTAGACTGTAAAAAATTTCTCTGTAAGTTTTTATGTTGAGCGATAGGTCCTTTCATATCTTTACCTAATGTTTTTAAAGGTGTTCCATGCCATGTATTAATATAAATCTGCCCTTCTTTTCGCATGAAATAAGGTGAAAATGATGTGTTATTAATTAAATACTTTGCTTTTGAAAGGTAAATAAAATAATCTTCTGAATGAACTTTAACAAATTTCAAATTTTTCATATTCTTAAATCGCTGTATTTGAGGATCAGTAGTTATTTCATGATTTATCGCCCAAACATGTGTGAATCTATTTTTTTTATCACGAGAAACGATTTCTAGAAAAAGTGCAAATGGATTATCAGTCATGCTTTTTCCATGAAATGTCTCATAAAAAATTATAGAATCCTCCAGAGATTCTTGTTTAAAATATTTTGTATAATCTGTTGATCTACGAAAATGTATATTAGACTTATATAATTTTTCATACCTTTTATTTAATTTTATCAATTTATCCATGCGTGATTTATCTAACACATTCAAATTAACCCTCCCCAATTTATTAAAAATTAATAACTTCATAAGAATGAGTATAATCCAATAAAATATAATGTTAAGCTAATAAAATATAAAAAATATTAATTAATTTTAAAAAAAACTACTATTTTTGTTCTCATTTTAATGATTTAAGATTATTTACTGAAATTAAGAAATTTTAGCATTTCCTGAATAAAAATAAAAATCAATTAATAAAACAGAACATGTTCCTAAAAAATAACACACATTTTTAATATGAACTCAATTAATATACGATTTATATTATTAATTTTAAAGGAGATTATCCATAATTAAAATAAAGGTTTATGATTGTTGGATATGGTTTTAGATGTTTTTTAGTTTTTGTTTTAGTTTTTTAGTCTATTTTTTGTGTTTTAGTTTTAAACTTTTTTAATGTGTTT
>NZ_LWMT01000108.1 GCF_001639265.1 Methanobrevibacter filiformis | reverse complement strand
TTTCTTCCTTTTTCAGATTTAAATTCTCCATTTAATTCATTGATTAAATCCTGAACACACTTATTATCAAATGAAGACAATATAGTTATAAAATCACGAGATTCTCTCCCAAATTTCTTTAACTTTTTAATAGTTATACCTAAATCCTCAATAGATTCAACAGCCATTTTTTTCAACCTCCTAAAAAAAAATTAAGAAAAAAATAATTAAAAATAATAAATTATTAAAATACAAAGCATTATTAAAACTTAATACTAAAACATTAGTAATTAATTAAACATTATTCATTATTTTCTTAATAATACTATATACTTTTTCATTAAAAAAAGTTATAACATGAAAAGAAGCACATACTAGCGAGCTTTCACTTCAAAAAATTAGAGAGAAAAAAAGGAATTCAAACATCCTTACACTAAAATCACCCAAACATCAGACCAAAAACAGAAAAAAACAACAGAAAAAACAAATCAAAAGAAAAACAATCAAATAAAATCTTCAAATCATAAAAAACACATTAAAAAAGTTTAAAACTAAAACACAAAAAATAGACCAAAAAACTAAAACAAAAACTAAAAAACATCTAAAACCATATCCAACAATCATAAACCTTTATTTTAATTATGGATAATCTCCCTAAGAAAAATGAATCTTCATCAAATTCTACTTTAAATTCAAGTTCAAATTCAAGTTCAAAATCGGATAAAAAACCAAAACCAGAGCCAGAACCAAAACCAGAGCCAAAGCCAAAAAATTCAAGTTCAGACTCTTCAAAAAATGCTAAATCATCAGGCAGTGGTGTTACAGCATCATAAGTCTTATTAAATAAGAGGTTATATGGGAATAATAATTGGACAGTAATATCGAAAGAAGAATTAAAAGGGGTGCATTATATTGCAATATACAATCCAAATGGTGTTAATGATAAGAAATGTGCTTCTCATAAGAAATGTGCTTCTCAATTAACCCAATTTAACCTTATTTTATTTCAATAATTTTACTAATAATAATTATAAACATTTTTAATTCAATATTTTACTATTTTTCACTATTTTTCAAACTAATATCATTTAATTAATATCATTTTTTACTTATTTTAGACTAATCTAAGATATTAATTCAGCTTAATATTTAATTAAAGCACTTGCAACCTTTTTATGTATTAATTGTTTTTAATCTTAGAATTTTATATTTGACTTTTTCATTATTTTTTTAGGATTATCAATTAAAGCTTTTAAAGTGTCTTCTTCGTTTAATCCTGCACCCAAACCTATTTTTTTTGCTTTTTCAAAGGTTATTAAATCATCAGGACTATGTGTGTCTGTGTTTATTATCAAATCTGCATTAATTTCAGTTGCAAGTTTTGCAACATGTCCATTGGCTAAAGAATGTCCTTTTCTTCCACTTAATTCCAGGGTTATATTGTTTTCTTTAGCTATTTCTACTTCTTCAGGAGTTATGAGTCCAGGATGTGCTAAAATATCGACTTCTGATGAATTAACACTAGCTAAATTTGTTCCTTTAGCAACAGGCTCAACTAATGTTTCACCATGAACAATAATTAATTCTGCACCTTGGTTTCTGGCTTCTTTTCCTAATTTATCAATAATTTCAACTGGTGCATGTGTTATTTCAGCACCAGCAATAACATTGATATCCCAGTTGTTGTTAATATCTTCAATAGCTTTAATGACTTTAGGTATTGTATCTAAATTAGAAGAATCAACATGATCAGTAATAGCTATTGTTTCATGACCTAAAACCTCAGCTCGTCTAGCTATTTCTGAAGGTAAAAGTTCACCATCGCTAAATAAGCTGTGTATATGAAAGTCTATTCTTTTATTTATTCTTTTAGCCAATTTATCCCTTCTTGATTTTTTTAAGTTTAATACTTAATTGTTAAATATGTAAATTATTATATCTAAATTTATTGATATGCAAGTTATTAATATTTAATTCATGATTAATATGAACAATATTATAAATTAACTAAATATTTCATATTAAAACTTAAATGTATTATGTCCTTATAGCTATTTATATATTAATATTATATATTGTCTTAAATTCAAATTACTTCAAACTTATATTTATATATTTTAATTACATAATATTTTTATTAACTATAATTTTAATTAATTTATTATTTTTAATGAATGATTTAATAAAAATTTAACAATTAAACTTAAATTTAATGATAGAATGAAAAGTTCAGTATTTGTGCCTTCACATATCACCTGTTTTTTCACTGTGTTTAATCATAATAATCCTTTAATGAAAGGATCTTGTGGTGCTGGAATATTACTTGATAAAGGAATAAAAACAATAGCTAAACCTTATAAAAATGATGAAATAGCTATTAAAATCAATAATAATCAAGATGTATTTAAGGAAGTAATATCTAGAAGAGCAGCTGAATATATGAAAAATAAGTTTGATATTAATGAAGGAATAGCTATTAATCATGATTTTGATTTGCCCATAGGATGTGGATTCGGTACTTCTGCAGCTTCTGCATTAGGAACAGTTTTATCTATTGATAATTTATTTGAGTTAAGGATAGATTCAACGGAACTATATCAAATTGCACATTTATTAGAATTAGAATTATCAAGTGGATTAGGTGATGTAATAGCTGAAACATCAAAAGGAATTGTTATTAGAACAAAACCAGGTGCTCCAGGCTTTGGAAAGACCATTAACTATATGGATATCCCTAATATTCCTAATGGAAATGATCTTTCAGATGTTTATGTTGTTACAAAAACACTAAGTGAAATTGACACTGCTTCAATCATTCAAAATCAGGAAATGATTAATAAAATAAATTACTATGGTTCTAAAGCAATGAATTTGTTTTTAAAGGATCCTAATTTGGATAATTTACTAAAATCTTCATTTAATTTTGCAAAAGGAACAGGTCTTTTAAATAAAGATATGGATAATATTATTAATATTTTAAAAGAAAAAGCAATAGGTTCTTCAATGGCTATGCTTGGAAATACTGCTTTTGCACTTACATATTTTCCAGAATATTACATTAATGACTTATGTTATATAGATGACTTAATAATATCTAAAGTAAATACCTCAGGCATTAAATTTATTTAGTCCTTGTGTTATTAATTAGTAGGTTTTCATAAATAAATATTCATTTAATCAATCGTATTTATACTTTAACAAAAGGATTTTTCAAAGGATTTTTGAGTTTTTTTTAATTTTTATAAAAATTTCATATTTTATTATATTATATTTTATTATTATTATTTTGTTTGGATAATGTTAAAATGATAAAAATTAGTTATGATATTAATGTTTATAGGGATATTTTAAATGATACTCTTAAAACTACAGATACAATTGTAGAATTAGGATGTCATGTTGGAAAATCTACTGAATTAATAGCAAATAAAGTTATTAATGGCAAAATTATATCTATAGACAATAGCCCTGAAGCTATTGATGCTATGGGTAATCTTTCTGAAGAATATGATAATTTACATTTTATCAGTGGGGATGTTAGGATTCACAATGTTTTAGAAGAAGCTGTTAAATTAGTTAGTAGTTGTGATGTTTTATCTATTGATTTAGGGGGTGGTTACCATCCTGACACTGTTTTTAAGGTTTATTATATATGGTCTTCTGCTTTAAGACCTCGAGATACTATTATTCGAAATAGGGGATTAATAGACTTTGTAAGATCCAGTAAGACTTATGAAGAAATAGAATCGGATAATGGGTGGCTTAAATCTTGTTATGGTCAAGGTATACCTCCTCAAATAAAAGAATTTAGTTTGTGGACTGATAAATTGAATAATAAATAGCTATTGATTTATTTCAAAATTTTCATTGTAATTTTTTAATAAATTTTTAAATAAAAGAAAAGATAAATATTATATTATTATGAAAGTTGTATTTTATAAAATTATTTTACATAAAAATCATATTTTATAGAATTCACAATGTTTTAATATTCATATATATTTTAGGCTTATATTATTAATTAAATTAAATATTTAATATTATTACTAATCAAATGTTTTAAGAGGAGATTTAATAGAATGATTGGAAAAAAAATTCGTATGGAGCGAATCATAGATAGGAAAACTAATAGAACAGTTATTGCACCAATGGATCATGGTGTTACCATAGGTCCAGTTGAAGGTATTATTAATATTAGTAAAACTATTGATGATATCAAAAATGGAGGAGCAAATGCTGTTTTAATGCATAAAGGTATTGTTGAACAAGGACATAGGGGATATGGCAAAGATATAGGTCTCATTGTTCATTTGTCTGCTAGCACGTCCTTAAGTCCTGATCCAAACAATAAAGTTTTAGTTACTTCTGTTGAAAAGGCAATACAACTTGGTGCTGATGCTGTTTCTATTCATGTTAATATTGGATCTGAAACTGAAGCTAAAATGTTACATGAATTAGGTGAAATAGCTGAAACCTGTAGTCACTGGGGAATTCCATTACTTGCCATGATGTATCCTCGTGGTCAAAAGGTTAAAAATGAAATGGATGTTGAGTTAGTTAAACATGCTGCACGTGTTGGTTCTGAATTAGGTGTGGATATTGTTAAAACTAATTATACTGGAACTCCTGAATCATTTGAAGAAGTTGTTGAAGGAGCTATAGTTCCTGTTGTAATAGCTGGAGGTCCTAAAGTAGAAACTGATAGAGATCTTCTTGAAATGGTTAAGGATTCTCTAGAAGTTGGTGGTGCTGGTGTAGCATTTGGAAGAAACCTTTTCCAAGCTGCAAATCCTGGTAAGATTACTAAAGCAATTTCTGAAGTAGTTCACAACGATTTAGATGTAGAGGAAGCTTTAAAAATATTAGATTGATTAGTACACTGATTTCGCAAAATAGTGAAAAATTTCGATTTTTAAACTAAAAATTTGTGAAATCTCCTTTAGGCATTTTAATAGAATTTAATGCTTTAAAAGGAGAATTGGAAAAATTTTTATTTATTTAAAATCACAGATTTTAAAAATTAGAAAAAAGATTTTTTTTATCTTTTTCGTTTCTTAAATGTCCAATTCACTGTACAAATATATTGTTTTTAATTATTAAGGAGCTATGTAATTGAAAAATAAGAAATTTAGTTGGATTATCTCACCAGATGTTCAATGGGATGATAAAAAGGAATTAATTACAACATCACTTGAATCTGGAATTGATCATGTATTGGATTTAAAAGATATTGAAAACATTCAAAAATTAGGGAATATTAGTGTTATTAGTAATGATCCAAATGCAGATATTGCATTAGTTGGAATTAATGGTGAAGGTGATGGGACAATTCCACTTTCAAAAGATTTTAGTGATTCTAAGGATATTGAATTAGCGAGGAATCTTAAAGGTGAGGGGAAAATTGTTGCAGCATATGTTGAAATTCAAAATAAGGATTATGAGCAATTAGCAGTATCAATTGGAAAAATTGTAGATTATGTTATTTTAATAGCTAAAGATTGGACAGTAATTCCGCTTGAAAATATAATAGCTGATCTTCAAAAAGATGATGTTAAGATAATCGCTGCTGCTCGGGATGTTGATGAAGCGAAATTAGCTATCGAAACTCTTGAAATTGGAACTGATGGGATATTATTTAAACCAACTGACTTTTCAACAATTAAAGAAATGGCTAAATTAATAGAGGATACAAGTTCCAATGATTATGAACTTAAAGAAGCTACTATCACAAATATTAAAGGAGTATCTTCTGGTGATAGGGTTTGTATAGATACTACATCAATAATGAGTGTTGGAGAAGGAATGTTAATAGGTTCTTACTCGAAAGCAATGTTTTTAGTTCATAGTGAATCCTTAGAAAGTGAATATGTTGCTTCCAGACCATTTAGAGTAAATGCAGGTCCAGTTCAAGCTTATATTATGGTTCCAAATAATAAAACCAGGTATTTATCTGAACTTGAAACTGGTGATGAGGTTCTTGTTGTAAATAAAGAAGGTAAAACTCGACCAGTTGTTGTAGGAAGGATAAAAATAGAAAAAAGACCTCTCATACTTGTTGAAGCAGAATATAATGGATTTAAAATTAAAACATTGCTACAAAATGCTGAAACAATAAGATTAGTCACTGATAAAGGCGAAGCTGTTTCAGTATCTGAAATAAAGGTTGGTGACAAAATCAAAGTCTTTATTGATGATAATGCTCGTCATTTTGGAATGGCAATTGATGAAACAATTATTGAAAAATAAATGACTTTTAGAAGCTTAGTTTGATTATGTGATTAAATGAGTAAGTTTAGATCTTTTTTAGCTATTGATATAGAACCAAAATTAAAGAATAATATTAAAATTATTCAAAATGGACTTAAAAATTCAGAAGCTAATATAAAATTTGTTTCAATGGAAAACCTCCATTTTACATTGAAATTTTTTGGTGATATTAATGAGAATATGGTGGGTAAATTATCAATAGCTATTAAAGAAGTTTTAAATGAAAATGATTCATTAACTATTAATATTAAAGGCACTGGAGCTTTTCCAAATGATAAAGTAATGAAAGTTTTATGGGTTGGAATTAGTAGAAATGATGAGTTTATTAATTTGATTAAAAACTTTGATTCAAAATTTTCTAATTTAGGATTTAAAAAAGAAAGATCATATACTCCTCACTTAACTATAGGGCGAATGAAAAATCAAAAAAATAGAGAAGAAGTAAGTAAAATACTTAAAGATTTTAAAGGTTTTGAAATAGGATCAATGAAAATTAAAAATATCTATTTAAAAAAGAGTGAATTAACTCCAAAAGGTCCAATATATGAAAATATAGCTATTTTTAACTTTTAATTGTTATATTAATTGGGGATGAATAAATTTGAACTATGATGAAGTTTTAAAAGAAATTGCTCCAACTGAGATGGAAAAAACTAAAATTATTAAAACTGCAGAGGATATCATTGATTTTATAAATGATGTTGCAGTTAATGAAAATATCAATGCTCAAACTAAGCTTGTTGGTTCTGTAGCTAAGGGAACATGGCTTTCAGGAAGTGCTGACATTGATATATTCATTTGTTTCTCATTAGAAACTCCAATCAATGATTTAAAAGAAAAAGGGCTTTATTTAGCTTATAAAACTAGTGATCAATTCAATGGTGTTGCTGAAGAGCACTATGCTTCTCATCCATACTTAACGGTTAATATCAGTGGATATGAGGTAGATATTGTTCCTTGTTATAATATAAAATCTGCAGATCAGCTTAAATCTGCAGTAGATAGAACAATTCTCCATACTAACTATATTTTAAAGAATTTAACAGATGATAAAAAAGAGGAAGTTAGATTACTTAAAACATTCATGAAATCTATTGGGGTTTATGGATCTGAATTTAAGGTAGGTGGTTTTGCAGGTTATCTTTGTGAAATGTTAATTTTAGAATATGGTACTTTTGAAAACACTTTAATTAATGCAGCTAACTGGGTAAATGGAACAATGATTGATTTAGAAGATTATGGTACTAATAATTTATTTGATGATAGTTTAATAGCTATTGATCCTACAGATATGCATAGAAATGTTGGTGCAGCACTAACAACTGAGAAGATGATGGAATTTATTATTGGTTGTCGTAATTTCTTAAAAAAACCTAAAATTGATTATTTTAATCCTCTTAAAGAAAATTTAGATAAAAATGAACTATTGAATAGTATAATAGCTTCTTTTAATGATAGAGAAAGCAAAACCTTATTATTATCATTTGATATTCCAGATATTCCTGCAGACAATCTTTATCCTCAAATAAAGAAAACAGCTATTTCATTAAAAGAAAAATTAGAAGATTTAGGCTTTAAGATTATTAATTATGGCTATTGGAGTAATGAGATTAAAATAGCTATTATTCTATTGGAATTTGATACATGGGCTTTAAGTAAATATTATACGCATGAAGGACCTAAAATTTGGAATAGGAAAGCAAGTAATGATTTTTTAAGTCTTTATGGTTATAAATGTTATTTAGAAGGAGAATTTTGGGTATTACTTAAAAAACGAAAGATTAGGAATCCTCAGCAGTTTTTTCAATATTTTTTGACTAAAAATAAAATTAGTATTCTTAAAATTGGAAAAAATTTAAAAGAATTGATAATTAATACTTACAAATTGAATTCATTAGATGATTTATTGAAAAATAATGATTATAAAGATAATATGGACTTTTTAAATTTCTTAAATGATTATTTAAACCCTGGACAGCTATTAAAAAGATAATAAATTCATTAATCTCTTTCATTAATCTTAATCTTTATCTTTTTATATTCATATTTTCAATTAACTTTTTTCTACTTCTCTTTTTTATTTTCATTAACATTTTCTTTATTTTTTTCTTCTCTTTCATGAACAAATTTAGGAACTGCATATTTAAATGGATCAAATGTTTCTGGATTTTTAACTTCAACACATTTCATAGAAACTTTTGAGTGAAGGGATGAGGGTAGACGTAGTATTCTTTTTAAATCTATTGAAACTTTAGCATCAACCATAGATAAATTTACTCTTGCCATTCCTGCAAGCAAATTTTTATATCTTATTGGTCCTATCTGTCCTTTAAAAAGTCCCCATGAGTTATCTTTTAATAAATCTCTGTGTTTTATTGTATCTTTTAGTAATTTACTGTTTATTCCATCTAATGTTTCATGACCTGTAAGATGAAATATATTTCTTTTTACTCTTCTGTTGAAAAGGTTTGTGTAGCCTAATGAGATGGAATTTTCTGGAACATTGGCTCCTACTACATATTTTACAACTTCTCCTCTTAGTTCACTTTCAGTTTCCATAATGGCAGGATCGAGTATCCTTACATGGTATCCTCTTCCAGAATATATTAAATGGATATTTTTAATCCCTAAATCTGTTTTCAATGTATCAATTAATAGTTGAACAAACTCTAATGCTTCACCCAGACATATTTTGCAGACACTTTCACAATTACATGATCGTATGGGCATATCTTTTGCATCTACATCAAAAACGAATTCTGATTTTATCCAATCTCCTCTTCTTTGAGGATTATTGTAAAAAGCTACTGAAACATATCCTGCAAATGGTGCTTTAATTCGCATAAATTTTTTAAGAGAATCTTTATTTTTAAATACTTTGTATCGGTCATTAGGTCCTTTTCCATAATGATCAAAACCAAATTCTCTTTTATATAATTCTTCACTAATAAAATTAGGTAAATCTTTTTCAGACCATTCTTCACGATAATACTGTCTTCTTTCTTTAATTGTAGCTGGAGCGAAAATATTGACCACCTCTTGCTCTATTAGTTATAACTGTTTTAATCAATTCCTATTACTTATTATAATTCTATTTATTTTTTTATCTTTGAGTCGTGGCCAAAAGTCTGAATTGTTGAACTAAAATTGTCTTAAATTCATTTGTTTATGAAATGAAGAAAATTTTTTTCTTGAAAAATGACTTTTGACCAATACTCTATTTATTTGCTCTATATATTCTGTTGATTTTTATTTTTTTATCTTTATTTGATCTATATGTTCTATTTATTTATTTTTTTATCTTTTTTTTATCTATATGTTCTATTTATTTATTTTTTTATCTTTTTTTTATCTATATGTTCTATTTATTTATTTTTTTTATCTTTCTTTTTTGATGAATCTTTTGAGGTGTTATTTAACTTTCCATCTTTTTTAAGTTGCCATTTTCTCATGGAATAATATGATAATGGATTTCCGATCTTTTTACATGCTTTATTTGGATGACATAGATTTCCAAGATGTATTTTGATTTTTTCACAGCTCATTGGAGTGTACCATTTTGTTTCTCCTTCATTTTCAAGTTTTGGTTCGCTATGCATTCCAAATCCTAATTTTGATACAATATTAATTTTTTCTTGAGGTTGATCTTCAAAAAGTGGAGGAACTGCATTTTCAGCAGCTTCATTTATTATTGGTAATATTTCGTTAAAGGTGATGTCTAAATTAGGATCAACATCTGAAATACTTATATTTTCATTATTTTTAAAGACTTGTGGATATAATCTGGAATAGGATATAAATGATGTTAAAAATAGTACTATAGCATCATTACGATTTCCTGATTTAACTCCTTCAATTGTTTTTAAGACACATGGGGGAAATGCTTCTTTCATAAGCTTTTCTGCTTTATCAAACTCATTACTAAATCCAGATCCGCTTCCATAAAATTCACTGTACTTTTCAGTTAATTTTTTTAGTTGTTTTTCTAATTCTTCACTTAATTTTTTGATTTTAGGGTGTATATCAATAATAGCTAGTTTTTCTTTGATATTTTTTAAATATTCTTCTGTATTTTGAACTATGATTTGTGTTAATATTAATTCTTTTACTTTATAACCAACAAGTTCATTATAAACACTTTCAATTCTTCGTTCTTGCCAATCTTCAATTTCTGTGTAAAATGTTTCTCTAAAATCATCTTCATTAAGGATTATTTCTCCACCACTTAAAAGTAAATCTTCTAATGATATTTTCTTAGAGGATATTAGATTTATTAAATCAGTCCATTTTAATGTAGTTATATTATTTAAAAGTTCATCTAAGGTGTTGTCTACGATATAATTCCTAAATTCGGTGTTCATTCTATTTAATCGCTCTTCAATTATTCTTTTTTGTGATTCAAAAAATAATCTAGCTTCTCGTGAATTTGTGTTGTATTGCTGGGCAATAGCTTGAGCAAGTAAATGGAAGCAAACAACATCATTCTCATAAATATCTTCGTTAAAAAAATAAGAATATTCATTTATCTTGAATTTTTTATCATTTTTTTCTCTAAAATACCATTCTATTCTTTTAATAGCTAATTCACCAAGGCTTTTTGGAATTTTAGAATCATCATCCATAATTCCATGACCAACACGATTAATAATTTCAATAAGCTTTTCATTTTCATCAAAGATGGAGTTTAAATCAATATTTTCATGAAGAATTCTTTGTCCATCTGAAGATAATGGATTTAAAAATCCTTCTCTTATTTCAGTTTGATTCAACTTAAATTACTCCTTATTAATAGCTATAAATTAAAATTATGAACTATTTTGTAAAACAACTATGACTGGTTGTGAATTTATTAATTATTCAAATTTATTCATTAACATAACATTAATATATAATTTATAATTGATTAATATTTGTTTATATATTACTTCTAATTTAATTTACTTTTTATATTAAATTGTAATATATTTATATGTATATTCTAAACATTATTAATTATATTATTTTTATAATATGTTTTATATAATCATGATAGTTTATGTATTGTATCTAAAAATTGTATTCCTTATAGAAAATTATATATTACATGAAATTTAGATATAATAATATAATAAATTTATTAGTAAATTAGTTATAACAATGGGGTCAATATAATGAATAAAATTAATATGAGTATAGTGATAATTTTAGCAGTTATGTTTATTTCAGTTGCTTCTGTGTTTGCTATTTTTAATTTAACTTCCTTTACAAACACTATAGAGTTAAATGTTAGTGCAAAGAGCGAAGTTTATAAATTGGATGATTTAAATAATACAAGTGAAGATTCACTTAAACAGCATCTTGAGGGTGAATATAAATCTGGATATGAATATCTTGTTGTTGATAAGGTTACAAAAAATGACAAGACAGATAATGTATTATATTTATTCAAACCAGAAGATTATGAAAAACTAAAAGAGTATAATAAAGATCAAAATAATGAATCTTCAATTTTAACTGGTAAAGTTGAAGTTGAAAGTGATGGTTATACTACTCTTAATGATAACAATCAATCTGTAAATCAAGCAATTTACAATGTACAAGAAGTTTTTGATGTTAATGGTAATTCTTTGTAGCATTAAACATTCTTTTAGCTATTTTATTTATAGCTAATGGTGATTATTTATCATAATTGCTTATTTATTTTAATATTTACGTATTTTTCTAATTTTTTGTATTTTCACTATCTTATTTCTATTTTAAATCTATTCTTCTTTATTAAAGTTAGGATCATTTTATTCTTATTTTAAATTTATTAATATTAATAATTACTTTGATTTAATATTAATGTAAATTGTTTATAATGTTATGATTACATTTACTTATGAAATCCTTGAAATGAATTAAATTATAAAAAAATGAATTTTAATAAGACTTGCTTCATAAAATTTTAATTTAAAACACTGATTTCGCAAAATAGAAAATTTTGCAAAATCTCTTCATGTGTATTTTAATCAGATTAAACATCTTCTGGAGAGAATTGAGAAAATTTTTTATTTTCTCAATTCAGTGTACAAATATTAATTTATATTAATTTACATAGCTTATTAAATATTATAATAATTAGGGCATTAATCAATATTAATATACTATGTATGAAAAATAGAGAGTATTGGAAAAATATTTTAATAAAAACATAAATAATAACTTTATTGGTATTAATATATTAATAGAAAAATAAAATCTCTTTTGTAGGGTATTTTATTTATTTTCAGAGATACTTATGAACTTATTATTTATTATTGGTAAAATTAGCCATGTATTGGATGTTTTATTTATGGATATTAATTTATAATCATTTTAATCTATATTTTTATTAGAACTGGGAGGAAAGAATGTCAAAATTTTTTATTTCATGTGCATTGCCTTATGCTAATGGGCCTTGTCATTTAGGGCATTTAAGATCAACATATATTCCTGCAGATATTTTTGCACGATATAATCGAATGATAGGGAATGATGTACTTCTTGTTTGTGCAACAGATGAGCATGGAACACCAATAGCTGTTAAAGCAGATAATGAAGGGAAAAAACCTATTGAAATAGCTACTAGGTATCATAATTTAATAGCTGAAGATCTTAAATCTTGTGATATTTCATTAGATAATTTTGCTCGAACTACTGATAAAAAACACTATAAAATAGCTCAGAATTTCTTTTTAAATTTATTTGAAAAGGATTTAATATATGAAAAAGAAATAAATCAACTTTATTGTGAAGAGTGTGAGCGATTTTTACCAGATCGGTATGTTGAGGGAATTTGTAAATTCTGTAAAGCTGAAGGTGCACGGGGAGATCATTGTGAAGCTTGTGGTAGGCATTTAGGTCCTGATGGCTTACTCGAACCTAAATGTTTGTCTTGTGGTCATACTCCAATTATTAAATCATCTAAACAGTATTTTTTCAGATTAACTAAATTTCAAAAAGAAATTGAAAAATATATAGATGAAAATGAACTTTTACCTTCAAATGTTAAAAACTACACAAAAAACTGGCTAAAAGATGGTTTAAAAGATTGGATTTTAAGTAGGGATATGGACTGGGGAATTCCAATTCCAGTTAAAGGTGCAGAAGGTAAAATCATTTATGTATGGGTTGAAGCTTTAATTGGTTATATCTCATCGGCATCTGCATGGTCTGAAGGGTCTGGAAAGCATTGGAAAGATTATTGGGATGATAATGTTATTCATTTCATAGGTAAGGACATAATTTACCATCATTCAATATTCTGGCCAGCTATGTTAGAAGGGCATGGTTGTAAAATGCCTGATAATATAATCGCTGGAGAATACTTGTCTTTAGAAGGTAGTAAAATGTCTACAAGTAAAGGTTGGGTTATTTGGGTTAAAGATTTTGTTAAAAAATTTGATTCTGATTTACTTAGGTATTACTTAACAATTAATGCTCCATTAAATAAAGATACAGATTTTTCATGGGAAGATTTTGGTAGGCGTGTAAATGATGAATTGGCTGATGTTTTAGGAAATTTCCTCCATAGAACTTTCACATTCACTAAACGGTTTTTTAATAGTGAAATACCTCAATTTAAAGATTTAACTATTGAAGACTCAGAATTTAAAAAGCAAATTAATGAAGTTCCCGAAATAGTTGGAAATTTAATCGCTAATTTTAAATTTAGAGAAGGATTAGCTGAAATTATAAAAATAGCTAAACTTGGAAATAGATATTTCAATGATCAAGAACCGTGGAGTACATTAAAAGATAATCCTCAACAAGCTGCAAATTGCATTTACTTGTGTAATCAATTATCAAAAACATTAGCTATCATGTTAAAACCATATATTCCAAATAAATCTCAGGAAATCTTGGATATGATGAATATTGAGTTTGATGGTACTTGGGACATGTTAAATGATGAAATAATGCCATTACATAAAATAAACAAGCCTAAACCTTTATTTAAAAAGATTGATGATGAAATAATAATTAAAGAACGAGAACAATTATTTAAAAATCTTCAGGCAGGGGACGAAGAGAATAGCGAAGCTATAACTAATACAAAGGATAATAAAAATAGTAATAAATCTAATAGTGAAGATAATAAAAATAGTAATAAATCTAATAGTAAAGATAATAAAAATAATAATAAATCTAATAGTAAAGATAATAAAAATAATAATAAATCTAATAGTAAATATAATAAAAATAATAATGGGAATGATATAATGGGTGATTTAATAAGTATTGATGATTTTGGAAAACTTGACATGAGAATTGGTGAAATTATTTCTGCAGAACGAATTGAAAAGTCTAATAAGTTGCTTAAATTAAAAGTTAATATTAAGGAAAAAGAACTTCAAATTGTAGCAGGTGTTGCTGAAAAATATAGTGTTGATCAACTTATTGGTAAGAAAATAACGGTTTTAGTTAATTTAGAACCTGCAAAATTATTTGGAGTTAAATCTGAAGGTATGTTACTTGCTACATCAGATTCAGTATCTATTTTAAGTCCAATAGGTGATGCAGAAATAGGTGAAAGAATACAATAAATTCTAAAATTTGAGTATGTTCAGATATTTTTGAACTTATTTAGTTAATTTTCATTTATATCTATTAATTTTAATCCAATGCATCATTTAATTAGTATTTTTATTACTTGTATTATTGAATTTATTGGTATTTTATTACTTGTATTATATGATTATATTATTTTAATTAGTATTTTTATTACTTATATTACTATATTTGATTAATATTATTGTTGATTATAGTATTAACTTACTTAATTATCTTTCATTATATTATCTTAATTAATATTTTTATTAATTACCTTTTTATACTGCAATTTGATATATAATAATAGTATTATATTTTATAGAACTTAATAAATTAGTAATATGATATTAATTAATAATTAAATAGCTAAATTAGTTTTATTTTAATGATATTTTATTTAATATCTATTTATAGTTTACTTTTATATATAATTAAAGGAATTGGCGTTATCTTTAATTATTAAAGTCCTCACGGTGAGCTAATGGATGAATCAGTACTTATAGGTGATGCTGAAAAATATCTGAAAAAAATAGGGAATGAACCATTAGATTTAAATGGAATTTCTGATTTAGATATTTTCAAGTCACTCTATCTTAAATTATCGAACAGATTAGATGTTTTACAATCAATGAAAGAAAATATGGATGCTAAAGGTTATACTGCACCGTACCGAGCTTTAAGTAGGTATGGTATGGGTAACTCCTCGGATGTTAGTTTTGAGGAAGTATCTGAAGTAAATAAATATGGTCAATATTTTAGAATGAAAGCATCTGCTAAAAAGAACATATTAAATCGTGTTAAATCAGCTATTGATGCACATAAAATAGCTATTGGGAACTTAGATGAGTATGGATTGATTACTTGTAATACTTGCTCAAAATCATACAGACCATCTTCTTTAGAATCCAATGGGCTTGATAAATGTATATGTGGTTCTTCTGATCTATATCTGAAACTAAAGAAACATGGAATTTGTCGTTTGGAAATTTTGTCATATCTTCCACTTTCAGGTAACTACATGGTTTTAATGTCTAAACTTAGTAGATGGGGAAGAGAATCTTTTAAAAAAATTTTAAAGAACCTAAAACAAGAAAAAAAGGGATCAGTTAAAACAGTTTCATTGATTATAAAAATTAGGGAAAATAATCGCTGGATTAGCAAGAGAGTTAATTTAGACTCGGAATATGTAAATAGCTATGAAGAAAAGATAAGGGAAGATTATGGGAATGTTAGGATTAAACATATTCAATTCCATAGAACAAAACCTACAATCATTAATGATCGCAATGCAAGAACAGCTTTAGCTTTAGCTTATGCAATGTATTCTGAAAGGCTAATAAAAGAACATTTAGATGAAATTTTATCTATTAAACTTAGAGATTATGATAATTTAAAAAAATATGATAATATTATTTATAAGATTGGATTGGAAAAACCTAATTTCCTTAGTGAAAAGGATTCTCTTGATGAATGGAGAAAATCTAAAATTATAGAATCTCTTCAAAAAGAGGATTTAATGGATAAAAATGAAAAATTAACTATTAAATTAGCTCAAGATAAAAAAACACGGAAAATATTAGAAGATAAAGTCTTTTCAAACTTAGGTCTTACACTTATTTTATGGGATATATTTAAATATTATTTAACTAAGTCAAATGATAGGAGAAAAAGGCATAGTGGACCATTTCCATATCTTAGGGGAGATATTGATCGTCAGCAACGTCAAATTTTCACACACTTAAATAAACAAGCTATTAATATACTTAAAACTTATGCTTGTGAGAAAATTATTGAAATAAATGAAATGGATTTAATTTTATATGAAAAATTTAAATTAGAAAAACAAATGAAAGGATTGAACATGAAAATTAATCATGTGGCATTGGGTGCAGCACTCCTCCTGAATAATTCTAATGATTTAGATATTTCAACACTTGCTTATGCTTTTGATTTATCTGAAAAAGAAATTAAAACTGAATCTAAAAATTTAACTACTGTTAGTAAACCTCGTACTAACAAATCAAAACAATTCTTAAAAATGATTAAATCTTAAGTAAATAATAGATATGGAAACAAACTTTTAAAAAAAGTTTTGTCATATGCTATTTCAAAATTAAGCAATTTAAATTAAGAAATGCTTTTACTAACATGAAACAAACTTTTAAAAAAAGTTTGAACAAAAGCTATTTCAAAATTAAGCAATTTAAATTAAGAAATGCTTTTACTAACATTAAATACTAATTGATTACTTGATTCAAATGACTTATGATGATTCTTTAACTAAAATTCATATTACTCAACCTTTAACTTCAAAAACTATAGTTGAATTAATGGAAGACTATCCTAATTTAGAAAAAATTACATGCTCTAAGAGTCTTTATGATAGAATATCCAAGAAGTATATTTCTGCACTTAAAGAACTTGAAATTATAGTTGAAATCAGTTATGAATGGGGTAGAAAGCCTATATATGGGGATGAAATAGGAAATAAAGTTATTGAATTAGTTAATAATGGTGTAAGCCCTGAAAAAATAGCTAATACTTTGAATATTTCTTTAAAAACAGTTTATTATCTAAATAATAAATTTTCAAACCATGATATTAAGCTTAAAAGGGGACGGAAAATCAAGTATGATTCTGTAATTAGAAATAAGATTAAAAATCTGCATGATAAAGGAGTAAAACCTAAAGAAATAGCTCAATTGGAAAATATTCCTCTTAGGTCAGTATATTATATTATTAATTCTTTTTAATTGTTATTAAGGACACATTTTCTATTTTTTTGAATTGTTTTTACTATTTGATTATTATAATGAAAATATTAATAGATAAATACTTAACTATGAATAATTAATATATTTAATATAATAATAAAAACATTTATCTATTTAAAAGCTTGTTTCATAATATTAATAAAAACATTTCGTATATTGAAAAGGATAAGGGAATATAATATTTCATATTTAAAGGTGAAATTTTGCTTTATATAAATAATAATTTAACAATTGTCATAATATCCGCAGTAGCTGGTTTGTTAGCATTTTTTGTGACATTTTTCATAATGCCTCTTCTTATAAGAAGGTTAGAAAATGCTAATATCATTGGTAAAGATATTCATAAAATAACTAAGCCTATTGTAGCTGAAATGGGTGGAATAGGGATTTTATTTGGTTTTATAATTGGGATTTTCACAGGAATACTCTTATATCCAACTCTTACTTTTGAGTTGGCAATGGCATTACTTGTTATATTATTAGTTGGGATTATAGGGATGGTGGATGATTTAATTCAATTATCTTCAAAAGAAAAGCTTATTCTTTTGTTTTTAGCAGGACTTCCTTTAATTTGGATTGCTCCACCAAATGTAGGATTATTATATTTAATATCTATTCCAATAGCTATTTCAATAACCTCAAATTTAACAAATATGTTGGCAGGCTTAAATGGTATTGAAACTGGGCTTGGAGCAATAGCTATGGTTTCATTAACAATTTCATGTATTATTCTTGGTAAATATGATGTAGCTATTATAAGTATGAGTATGCTAGGACCTTTGATTGCATTTTTATACTTTAACAAACACCCCTCAAGAGTATTTCCTGGAGATACTGGAACTCTTATTATTGGAGCAACTATTGCAGCAGTAGCTTTTATTGGAAGGTTAAAATTGATTGCATTTATAATATTGATACCTAATATTATTGATGCTGCAATGAAATTTTACAGTGCTGGAGTTATGGAAAGACAACAACACAAACCAACAGAAGTTAATGAGGATGGAACACTTCTCATTCCATCAACTGGATTTAAATCATTAATTAGGCTTGTTTTAAGAAATCCTAAAAATGAAAAAAATGCAGTTAAGTTAATTTGGACAATTGGTATTGTTTTTGGAATACTTGGAATAATAATTGCAGTTTTAATGCCTGTTATAAGTGGAAATCATACAACAGCTCCTTTAATACAATTTAAAGACTTTTTTTATTATCATTTATGATTATTTTCAATATATTTTAATTATTTTCTCTATCTCTTAATTATTCATATCTTTTTCTCTTAATTATTTTTTTTATCTCTTAATTATTCATATCTTTTTCTCTTAATTATTTTTTTCATCTCTTAACTGTTTCTCTTAATTATTTTTATATTCTTTAGCTATTTTTCATGTTATTTTTGTTCTCTCTTTGATATATTTTAAAGTAAAATCATTTTTATCATCAAATTTAAGTAAAGTATTTACTTAACTATTTTTATAATATTCTCATGGAATTTTTAAATTTTAATATTTCTATGGGGAATGATAATCAAGGAGTAGCTACAATTGAATTGGTATTTACTATTTTCATCATGATTTTTTTGATGATAGCTATTTTAAACTTGTTTGAGACAAGATTCGATTCTATAAACAATATGGGGGAGGACCTTAGTGGAAGGACTTTCCTTGAAAACCTTTCAACTTTAATAAATGGTGTAAATAGTAATGGAAATGGTTATAGTACAACATTAACTCTTCCAGAGAACTTAAATAATAATAGTTACAGTATATTACTTAAAAAAACTGAAATAATGCTGGAATTCAAAGGTAAAAGGGGTAAATCAGTTATTTATCCAATTACTTTAATTAATCGTGATAATGAAAAATTAGATGAAATTAAACTATTTTCAGGTAATAAATACTTGATTAAAAAGTCTCTTAATAATGATAACTTATCTTCTATTCATATTTATCAAATTAGCTAGATTATATATTGTAAATATTTTTCTATAGGGCAAAAACATGTTTTTTAATGATGAGACAGGACAGCTTTCAATGGAATTTATAATTTTAATAGGCTTTGTTTTAGTTTTAGTTATATTGGCGGTTAATGTTATTAACACTGAAAATGAATTGAATACAGCTATTAGTGGTGCTAGAAATGGTGTAATGGAGGGAATTTCAATTAATAGCTTAGCTATTTATCCTAAAACTACTTATGATGGATATGCTGTAAATAATTCTTTTTTAACTTATCCGAAATCTATTAAGCTTTTAAAAATAGAACAAATTAATCAAGGTTTTGATTCAAATTATAATAAAACTAAAATTCAGCTAAAAATTTATGTTTCATCATCATATAATATTTTAAATCGTGCTGATAAGGAATCTATTGGAGATAGGATAAACTTCAATGCAAGAAAAAGTATAGCTACTATTTTTAAAACAACTAATTTGTCTAATGCTTTGTATAATCCTGCTTTTTCCAATAATTATCGGTTTACAACTGCTAATGTTCAATGGGTTTAGTTTAATTTTTTAAATTTCATTTTTTTCAGTTTCAATAAAACACTATTTAATCTTTAGGTACTAATATTATATTATTTTTATTAATAATGTTAGTATAAATAGTAATCTTTATTAGTTATAACAAATATAATAAAATGTAAGTAATTATAAAATATATGTATAAACTTTAATAATTACTACTAGACTATTTGATAAATCATACTTTTAATTTTCATATAACGCAAACTTATTTAATCTTACTTATTTAATCTTTATTAATTAATTTTAAGGTTTAAACAACATTGGAGGTAACGAATGAAGAGAAAAATTGTTATATTAACTTTTATTTCTATTTTGTTTTTATTATTTGTAAACACAGTAAGTGCAGGTCAATATAATGTAAGTATAACTGCACCAGATTCTAAATATGGTGATATCCCACCTATATATGTTAAAGTGACTGATAAGAACACTGGAAAACCTATTGAAGGCGCTAATGTTAAATTATATATTAATGAAGGAGATTTAATATCAAATACTCAACCTTCAAAATTTCCTGAACATAAAACCAATAAGTCTGGAATAGCTAAAATGAATAATGATAGTAATAATTATTGGCAGGTAGAAAATATTGCAGGAACTTATCCAATCACCGTTTGGGTAGATAATGACATATTTAATGGTGAGTTTTATGGTCCTGCAAGAGGCACAGGCAGTATAAAAATTTTGGATAGTACTAAATTATCAATAGTATCAGTATCTAAAAAGACTATGAATCCTAATGAACAAACAGAGATTAAAATTAAATTAACAACTATTAAAAATGAACCTTTAGAAGGATACAGAATATTCATGACATATTCGACTTCTAAAGTAAATACTTTGGGAGGATTAGTATTAACAGATAAAAAGGGTGAAGCAATATTTAAGTATAAATCAACAGTTCCAGGAACCAATAAATTAACTTTCTATTTCCAAGATGATAATGGTGCTTTGGAATCTTCTTCAAATGGTGTTAATATTAGTGTTAGGGCTTTACCTGACTTAGTTATATCTAAAATTAAAAGATCTGGAAACAATTATAAAATAACTATTAAAAATGAGGGTGTAGGTAAGTCATCAACCACTAAACTTAGAATTAAATATAATAAACAGTATAAAATATACACTGTTAAATCAATAGCTCCAGGTAAATCAACTACAATAACAGCTAAATATTTTAGCTATTCAAAACATAAAAAATATGGTAAAGAATTTTATATCAATTACAACAAAAAAACCATAGAATTGAAATATGCTAATAATAAAGTAACCACTAAAAAAGATTCATATATAAGATATAAAGCAGATTTAGTAACTACTAAAATAACTAAAAAGGGAAAATATTATTACATTACAATTAAAAATCAAGGAACTGCTGCAGCAGGTAAATTTAAAGTAGATTTCTGGGAAGGCACAAGTAAAAAGCCTAAATTAACAGGACAGTTCATATTAAGTTCTTTTGGTGATAAGTTTAAAAAGTCATTACCTCCAGGTCAAGCAATAAGTTTCCCTCTTCTAAAAGCTTACTTCCCTAATAAAAAGAAAGCAAATTATATTTTATTAAATGGTGATAAAACTGTTACCGAGTCTAGTTATAAAAATAACTTGAAAAAATTTAATTAATTACAATTAATTACAATTAATTACTAAATTATTTTTTATATTTATATATATTTTTTATTTATATTTTTTATATAGATATATTGAATTTTTATAGATATATTTACTATTTTTATATTAATATTTTTAAATATTTTTTTCACAATATAACAACCAATTTGACATAATATTTAATTATTTATTATTACTATTTTTAAAATTATTATTAATTATTTTGTCATTTAGCTAAATGACAGAAATATTTATATACTTTGGTAACATAATTAGTTTTAAGATTTGTCATTTAGCTAAATGACAAGATTAATGTAAAATTTACAATGCTTAAAAAAGGTTATATAATGATTCACAACAATATTTGTCTTATGAGTGATAGCTACAAATTCACTCACTACCAATTTTATCCAAAAGATACAGAATATATTTACTCCTATTTAGAAAGTAGAACTGGAGCTAGATTTAATAAAACAGTCTTTTTTGGTCTTCAATATATACTAAAAAAATATTTGGAAGGAAAAGTCGTAAATGATGAGAAAATAGAAATAGCTAAAGAAATAATAAATAATCACATTGGGTCTGAAATTTTCAACGAAGATGGGTGGCGATATATATTAGATAAACATGATGGCAGGCTTCCAGTAGAAATAAAAGCAATTAAGGAAGGAACTCCAGTTGAAGTATCTAATGTACTAATGACAATTGTAAACACTGATTCAAAGTGTGGATGGCTTACCAATTACCTAGAATCATTACTACTTCAAGTTTGGTTTCCATCAACTGTTGCAACATTAAGTAGAGAATGCAAAATACTTTTAAATCACTATTTAAATAAAACCAGTGATGATATGAGTAACATTGATTTCATGTTACATGATTTTGGATATAGAGGAGCAAGCTCATTTGAATCATCAGAAATTGCGGGAGCTGCTCATTTAATTAATTTCTCAGGTACAGATACGGTTCCAGCATTAATACTGCCTATGAAATATTACAACAATTCTTATAACTCTTCCAATATTAAACAATCAAATATAGGGTCATTACCTGGCTATTCAGTTCAAGCAACAGAACATAGTATCATGACATCTTTAGGTGAAACTTATGAGTTCCAAACAGTCTCAAACATACTAAAAAATGCTAAAGATGGAATATTATCTATTGTTATAGATAGCTATAATTATCAGAATTTCATAGGAACCTTAGGTAGATCTAAATTAAACAATGGATTAAGAGAAGAAATAAATAGTTTCTTAAATAGAGCAGAAGGAAATAAAATTGTTTTTCGTCCAGATTCTGGAGATCCTGTTATAACTACATTGGATTGTTTTAAATTAATTGAAAAATACTTTGGAGTTTCTCTAAACTCAAAAGGATATAAAATTATTCCTTCAAATATTGGTTTACTTTGGGGAGATGGCATTGATTACTATGGGATGAGAGATATTCTCTTTGCTATGAAAAATAATAGATGGGCAGCATCTAACATCATATTTGGTATGGGTGGTGGTCTACATACATCTACAAATAGAGATACACAAAAAAATGCATTTAAATCTTCAGCT
Source organism: Methanobrevibacter filiformis (assembly GCF_001639265.1). Lineage (GTDB taxonomy): Archaea > Methanobacteriota > Methanobacteria > Methanobacteriales > Methanobacteriaceae > Methanacia > Methanacia filiformis. Next base: position 776 of record NZ_LWMT01000108.1, on the reverse strand, counting down.
CAATATAGAAATGGAAAATGGCATGATGTATATAAAAAACCACTTGACATAACTAAATCCTCTAAAAAAGGTCGATTAGCTCTTACTCGAGAAAATGATAAATTCAAAACCATAAGGTTAGATGAGTTAAATTGTAAAACTAATTATCTGGAAACAGTATTTAAAAATGGAAAATTAACAAGATTCATGGATTTTGACGAAGTTAAAGAGTTGGCTAGGATATAATAGTTTAAATAGCTATTATATTGCTTAGTTAATTAATTATATATGTTAGATGAATTATAAACAGTTTATGTAATGTTTTTTAAAACATTTGGAATTAATTTAATAGGTTATAATCTAATTATAACATGTAAATAATATTATAGATAATATTAAATAATTTCATTATTTTCATTTTAAAAATTATTTTTTACATATAATTGGCTGTGCAATAATTATTTTTTGATTCTTTTTAGTTATGCTTAGTTTTAAATATTATGGGGTGTAATATATTATTAGTGTTTTTTAGTTTTTGTTGAGTTGGTGTTTATGGTTTTGCATGAAGATAGTATTGGTCAGGTGTTTTTACTTCCTTTGAATTTGAGGGACTTTATTCCAGATAATCATATTTGTTTTTTTATTGAGGAATTGGTTAGTCGGTATGATTTTGGTGATTTGCATTCTAAATATGCGGATACTCCAGGTAAGAAAGCTTATTCTAGGAGAATGCTTGCTAGAAATATTCTTATGGGTCAGATTGATGGTATAAGGTCTGGTCGTAAACTTGAAAAGGC
>NZ_LWMT01000107.1 GCF_001639265.1 Methanobrevibacter filiformis | reverse complement strand
CTTTGCTGTCGCTAATAAATTTACCTAGTGATTTACCATTAACAATAATCTCAACAGTTTTATTAATCAATGGATTACCATTTTTATCTAAAACATCTACAGTAACATTAACCACATCATCAACACTGCCATTTGGAACATTGATATTTAGAAAAACATTTTGTTTAGAGAAATTAACATCTAAAGCAGTGCTATTGGAATTATAAAGTTGATTAGTATTGATAGTGATATTTAAACTACTGATAGACTCTTTAATATTGTAAGGTACTTTAGCAAGTCCATTAACAAAGTTAACATTAGTATAATTAACCCCATCAACACTAACATTAAACAAACCATTAACCAAATAACTAAAATTAGCCAAATTAGTAAGATTCAAAGTAACATTAACCACATCACCAACACTACCACTCGGAACAACAGCACCAATACCAATATTTGCTTTAGTGAAATTAACAACAACACTAGTATTATTAAAATTATAATAATCATTACCACTAACACCGATATTTAAACTACTGCCTAATGCTGTAACCTGGTAAGATATATTAGCTAAACCATTAGTAAAGTTAACATTGGCATAATCAACTCCATCAACACTAATATTAAACAAACCATTAACCAAATAACTAGAATTAGGCAAATTAGTGAGATTCAAAGTAATATTAACTATTTGTCCAACACTACCTTTAGCAATAATATTAATACCAATATTTGCTTTAGTGAAATTAACAACAACACTAGTATTATTAAAATTATAATAATCATTACCACTAACACCGATATTTAAACTACTGCCTAATGCCGTAATTTGGTAAGATATATTAGCTAAACCATTGGTAAAATTAACATTAGTATAATTAACCCCACCAACACTAACATTAAACAAACCATTAACAGGATAGCTAGAATTAGCCAAATTAGTGAGATTCAAAGGAACATTAACCACTTGCCCAACACTACCACTCGGAACAACAGCATTAATACCTAATTTTGCTTTAGTAAAATTAACAACAACACTAGTATTATTAAAATTATAATAATCATTACCACTAACACTGATATTCAAACTACGACCTGAGGATGTAATCTGATGAGATACATTAGCTAAACCATCAATAAAGTTAACATTAGTATAATTAACCCCGCCAACACTAACATTAAACAAACCATTAACAGGATAGCTAGAATTAGCTAAATTAGTGAGATTCAAAGTAATATTAACTATTTGTCCAACACTACCATTTGGAACAACAGTGCCAATACCAATATTTGCTTTAGTGAAATTAACAATAACACTAGTATTATTAAAATTATAATAATCATTACCACTAACACTGATATTTAAACTATTATCTATTGCTGTGACTTGGTAGGATACATTAGCTAAACCATTAATAAAGTTAACATTGGTATAATTAACCCCACCAACACTAACATTAAACAAACCATTAACAAGATAGCTAGAATTAGCCAAATTAGTGAGATTCAAAGTAATATTAACTATTTGTCCAACACTACCTTTAGCAATAGCATTAATACCAATATTTGCTTTGGTGAAGTTAACAGTAATGTTAGTAATGTTAGTATTGTAATAATCGTTAGTATGGACAGTGATATTTAAATTATTAGCAGGTATGGTAACTGGATAAGATACATTGGCTAAACCATTAATAAAGTTAACATTGGTATAATTAACCCCACCAACACTAACATTAAATAAACCATTGATAGGATAGCTAGAATTAGCTAAGTTAGTGATGTTTAAAGTAATATTAATTATTTGTCCAACATTTGCATTTGGAGTTGTGATGTTGATGTTGATATTAGCTTTGTTGATAAATACTTCTGCAGTGCTATTAAGGGCAGAATAGTTACCATTATCTAGTTCAATAGAATATGTGAAGTTAGATGCGAAATCAGTGCCAGTGTATGTGAAAATAGCTATACCACTGGAATTTGTGATAGAAGTACCTACAATATTACCATTAACAATGAAGTTAACTGTTACACCTTCTAATTGACCATCTAATTGACCAGTGACATTAGCTATTAATGTAGGGTAGACTCCAACTGTTGTGGTGTTATTATAAGCTGTGATAGTGGCATTTTGAGGGTAGAAGCTGAGATTGGTGGTGTTGAAGGTTAAGATGGTGGTGTTATCATCCTCAAAAGCAATGGCGAAAATTGAATAGTTGCCTGTGTAATTGATTAGGTATGTAATATTAGTAAATCCATTAGCATCAGTTATTCCAGTTCCAATGAAGATTAAATCAGCAGTTCCAGTTCCATTAAAATCACCATCAGTGTCTATGTAGAAGTTAATGGTTTTGTTAGAAAGTGGTCCAGTTAAATTAGATAATGTGGCATTAATAGTTATATTGGTGTGATATGTTCCATTTCCTCCATTAATAATTATATTTTCTCCACTATTATTGTAGACTAGTAAATCTATTTTGCTGACTTCGTTGTCTGTTACAAATGTGAATTCAACTTCTTGTGTGTTGGTGAGGTTTAGTGTGACTGCAATGATTTTATTTTCTCTTGCATCGAAGTTACTGATATGTGTTAATCCAGTTGGATTGAAAGATAAAAGGTTGAATACTTCAACACTCCCTGTGGTTGTGATATTGGTCCAAACATCAGTGACAAAATAAGGTAGGAGAGTTGCATTAGCAGAACTGTTATCATTTAAACCAAAAGTGTAGTTAAATAAGGCAGTGCTATGATGACCGATAGCTGTGATATTGGTAATTCCCACAACAAAGTATTTATCAGGAGTAAATGGAGTACCATTTGCCATTATGCTTGGAGTGTTATCTCCCCACCAATTATAATCAAGGACTGAATCATCACCATTATCCTCTAAATCAA
>NZ_LWMT01000106.1 GCF_001639265.1 Methanobrevibacter filiformis | reverse complement strand
AATAGATATTCAATGAAAAACATAGACAACAAATAAAAAAAACTACAAAAAATAATTTACAATCTAACCACAACTAAGAAAATTCACTGTCATCCATCAACTGAAAAATTAATTATTGCACAGCCAAATTCATTTTAAGTAATTGTTTTTTCGTTAATTTATTTTTAGCATCAATTTTTATAATATTTTTTGAATTAATAGAAGGATAGTAATTATTAGTATTTTTTAAACTAGTAAATTGCTCAGATTTATCAATGCTTTCATGTGTTCCAATATATACTGGAACAGCCGATATTAATGAAATAACAACAATACTAAAAATGAATTTTTTATTTATCATGAGATTCCGCCTCAATTTCATATTTAACTATGAAATAATCCATTTATAGAATTAAATTATCCTGTGTAATTTTAATTATAACAATTCATTTTATTAAAAGAACACAAAACGACTTTTATAATTTCATTATATATAAATATTTACTTTAAAATTTGAAAATAAACTCGATTCTATTGTATTTTTTACTAAAAAAGAATTTTAAAACAGTTTAAATAAATCATTAAAAGGAACCCTATAAATATTAACTAAATTTAATCAATTCCACCAAATTGTTAGTATTTTCATGAAAAACTAATGATTTATACTTATTTCTAATTGACTTTATCAAATCAATTAATTATTAATAGCTATTATCTTTAGACATAGACCATAATTAACTTCTTTTCATTTATTTTCATTAACAAATATCATAATTTTGTTTATTAAGCTATTCTGCTAAATAAAGGAATATAGAACATGTTTTTAAAAATTAATTTTATTGATATTTTATTGCCTCTTAGTATTATCATGAAAAAATAGACATAAAAATAAAATACTTGAAGCAATATAATAATTTATTAAACACTGATTTCGCAAAATAGAAAATTTTGCAAAATCTCCTTTTAGGTACTTAAATCAGATTCAACCTTAAAGTGAGAATTGAGAAAATTTTATTTTCCCAATTCAGTGTATTAAATTAATAACTAAATTAATAACTAGATTAATAACTAAATTAATTTATTTAATATTATTTAAAATTAATGGTGATTTAATGATTATTGGAAGATCTGTTGGTGAAACATCCTTAGTTAGCATAGATTTCGTTTCAAAAAAGATGCCTAATGTTGGAGAGTATGTATCGATTGAGTATGATAATAAAACGATTTTAGGAATGATAGAAACAATGGTGCGAGGTAGTGTAGCTTTAAATGGAGAAATATATGATCCTAACACTATTGAGAAAATAAGAGAAATTGAAGGGAATGATTTTTATATTAAAGGTAAAATTAGAATTCTTGGAGATATTGATAACAATCTTAGGATTCCTAGAGTACCTATACCTCCAGGAACTGAAATTAAAATAGCTGATGAGAATATTCTTAAAGATGTTTTCCAAGTGGATAATTCATTAAAATTAGGTCATCTTATTAGTCAAGACGATGTTGATGTAAACATAGATATTAATAAAATGGTATCAAGACATTTAGCTATTTTAGCAATGACTGGGGCTGGAAAGTCTAATACTGTTTCAGTCTTAATTGATGGATTACTTCAATATAATGGATGTATGTTAGTATTTGATATGCATTCAGAATATATCGGTGCTGAATTTAGCAATGGTGAAGTTAATATTATAGATCCCATTATAAATCCTCTATATATGTCTTTTGCTGAAATTAAAGGGCTTGCCAATATTCAATCTTCTGCATATATACAAGAAAGGTACTTTAGACAAGCTTACAAAGAAGCAACAGCTATTTCAAAAGAAGGCGAATCAAATACAAAAGATTTTATTGAAATAATGCGAGCTGTACTTTATAAATGGTTTGAAACAGAAATATTTCAAAATAAAGAAATCAATGCTTCTGATAAAAACAAAATAATGGATGTTATAAACAAAGTAGATGATATACAAAGTAAATATAGTGCACTTCTTAATATAAATGCAGGAAATATTTTAAGTCAAATTCAACCAGGAAAAGCAAATGTCCTTAATTTAGGTCAAACTGATGAGTCTGCTGCAGCAGTTATTGTAAGTCATGTTTTAAGAAATGCATTAAAAAGTAGAAAAGCATACATGCACAAAAAAGAAGAAGATTTATATAACAAGCACTTGAAATTTCCAGTTTTCTTTATAATGGAGGAAGCACACATTCTTGCTCCAAAAAACAGAACTACTAACTCTAAATTATGGATAAGTAGAATAGCTAGAGAAGGAAGAAAATTTGGTTTAGGATTATGTATGGTTAGTCAAAGTCCAAAATCTGTTGATCCTGATGCACTTTCACAAGCAAATAACATGATTATTCTTAGATTAGTTGAGCCACAAGATCAAAAACATGTCCAATCAGCAAGTGAAAGCCTAAGTGAAGACCTCGTTAAACAACTACCTTCTTTAAATGTTGGTGAAGCAATAGTTTTAGGATTAATGGCAAAAGTACCAACATTAGTAAAAATAGATGAATTCAAAGGAAGAAGACATGGGGACGACTTAAATATCATTGAGGAATGGTCAAAAGTCAAAGAAAAAAAAGAAAAAAGTATTAAAGAACAAGAAAATGAAATAAAAGATTTAGGAGGAGATTATTAATACTATTATTATTTAACTCTTATTCTAACCATTATCTATTATTTTTAGAATAAATTTTATGTTAATTTGAATAATAGTAGTTGCATTAATAATAACAGTAGTGCATTAATAATAATAATAATAATAATAGTATCAGTACTTCGTAAAGTAAAGTATTATATTGTGTGGTGTGTATTATTAAGAGTATGAAACAAAAAAATAGCACACCACGTAAGGTATTATTGAATGATGATGTATTAAATTTTTCGGTGAATGTG
>NZ_LWMT01000105.1 GCF_001639265.1 Methanobrevibacter filiformis | reverse complement strand
CTATTTAATTTTAAATATTTATATATTATTAATTTCATACCATATAGCTAAAATAAAGAAAATTAAAGCTTAATTAAAAAGATAACGAAATATTTAAAACCATAATATTAAATTGTCATGACAATAGTTTTTGTTCAAACTTTTTTCAAAAGTTTGTTTCAAATTAATAAAAGCATTCTTTGTTTTTAATGCTCAATTTTTAAAATAGCACATATTGAAACTTTTATTTCGTGGTGTAAATTTAGAGAAATCTTTGTTTTCTCCTTTTTAAAAGTTTGTTTCAAATAATTAAAATATTTCTAAATAATTTAAAATAAATTTAATTTAATCTTTTCTGGTGTTATTGTTGATTGGAATAAGTGCTGATTTTGATCCTGTTCATTTAGGGCATGTGGACTTAATAAATAAAGCTCGAGAGCTTGCTGATAAAAATGGTGATGAAGTTGTAATTTATTTGAATAAAGGGTATAGTGCAAATCATGGTCCTTTTTTCACTTCATTTGAAGCTCGTCGTGCCATGGCTATTGCAGCTGGAGCTGATAAGGTTGTAGCTATTGAAGGTCTACATCATAGATTAACTTTAGCTTACAGTGTTCCGATTAGAATAGCTATGATGATTGAAGATGGTGTAGTTGAATATGTTGATGCTGCAAATGTATCTACTGATAAAATAAAACAATATTCAAAGAGATTTGTTAAAGAAGGAATATTTGTAGGAATTCCACGAAATCTTCCAAATCGAAATGTTATACGATGGTTTGCAGTTAATGACTTTTTATATAATAAATATCATAGAAAAATGGAATTTCACATAATTCCTGAGTTAGAAGTTGATGGGAAAATATCTGGAAGGTTTATAAGAAAATCTATAATTGAAAACAACATGGAGATTCCAGAAGAAATAAAAGAATTGCTTCCTGATTCAACTACAAAGATTCTTCAAAGAGAAATTAAAGCTGGTAATATTCCAAAAGATAGAAATTGGAAAAAAATATATTCAACATTAAACACTTCATCTCGCCCAAATCTCATGAAATTAGCTTATTTAAATGGGTCTGCAATAAATGAAATTATTAAAGGAAGAGTTTATAGGGATGAGGAATCTATCTGGGCAACATTTAGAAGAGCAGGATATGGTCCGGTTCTCACACGTTTAGCTATTAGTGCAGTTGAAGAGAATGTTACTCGATTTGAAGTTATTAAATTAATGAGGGAGTACGAGGATAAAGGAGTGATTCCTCCAGAGCAAAGTGTTGATAAGGTTATAGAAAGAGCTTATTATGTTGCAAATCAAACTCAAAAAGGAATTTTAGCTCATGATGCAAATAATAAATTTAGAAAAGAAAAAATAGCTATTAAAAACATTCCATTAGAATTTAGTGGAGGCTTAAGTTTAACAAAGTTTGAAACAAAAAAGATGGAAAATGGGCTTGAAGCACAGCTATATATATCGGGCGATGGTAAGATTGCATGCCAAATTAAGAAGGATAAATTTAAGATAAAAACCAACTTAGTATTACCTGCAGAAGAGGTTACTTACTTAAGATACATCATCGATTCTCAGCTTATTCCAACAACAGCTACAGTTGTCAAAACACAAAAAGGTTTTAGAATTAAAGTGACTATTCATAATAGTTAAGTTTAATAGATAATTAGCTAACTTTTCACAATTTAATCCTTTACAATATATTTGAATTTATTTTTAATAGCTTCCATTAATTCATTATCCATTATTTTATTATCTATTACTTCATTATCTATTAATTTGTTGTATTTTGAGTTACTATCTCTTAAATTATTATTAATAGCTATTTCATTTAAATATTCTGTAATTTCATTCATTTCTTCATATTTTCTTTTATGGTGTTTGATTGATCCATTAATTCTAGATTTTGCACGTGTTTTAAAATCATCACATTCAGTAATAGCTATTGTGTCAAGTAATTCTTCGCTTAATCCTAATTTCTTACTTATATCAAAAGTTTCCATTAAAATAGCTGAAATTCCTTTAGTATACATACTTCTAAGCATTTTAAGAGTTGTTGCATCTCCAATATTATCACTAATTATTTTTGTTTTTAATCCAAATTCATTTAAAATAGCTATTTTATTTGCATTTTTTCCAGATAAATAAATAATTGATTTTTTTCTATTTACTCTTCCAATGATAGCTCCATCTACAAACTTATCTCCTGCAACATTAGCTATTTCCTTTGTTGAGCTTGGAGAAATATTGTTTAAATCAAGAAATAGTTTTGAATATTTAGCATATTTTTTCCCAATAGCTATTGCATTTGAAGGAGTATTTGTTGAAATCAAGATATCGCAATTTTTAGCTAATTCTTTATAATCTTTAATGTCTTCAACATTGGATTTAGCTATTAATTTTTGTGTTTTATGACTTCTATCCTTTGATGATGTTTTTACAATAGCTCCATTATCCATAAGTTTTTTTGAAAGTGTTGATGCCACTTCTCCAAATCCAATAAATCCTATTATCATTTTATCTAAATTTGTTCTATTTATCCTCCGTAAATGATTCTAATTAACTGAATTGTATCATTATCTTCAATTATTTCATCTTCTACAACAACTTCACCATTTTTTTTAGTTACAATTGATTCATTAGATAATTCTAACTCATTTAAAAGATCTTTAATAGTTTTTTTCCCATTTAATTCTTTAATTTCTTCTTTTCCTTCTATCTTAAGAGTATAAGCCATTTTATCCACCTGATCTATTCATAATCATTAATTATCATGTATTTTAACTATAATTTTATTATTTCATATAAGTATTATTTTTATACATTGGAGGATTCGTATTTAATAATTTTCTTTTTATATGTATTATTTTTTTTCTTTGGTATTTTTATTTATGTTTGATTGTTTATATATTTTTTTATGAGTTTTAATAGTAATATTCGTAAGTGTTTTAGGT
>NZ_LWMT01000104.1 GCF_001639265.1 Methanobrevibacter filiformis | reverse complement strand
GACCCATTATTGGTGTTAGTATTATTCTGATCCACAGTCACACTCGCAGTATTAATAACTGTACCATTACCAATAATAACAACAGTAATACTCAAAGCAACACTCTCACCAGCACCAAGAGACCCAACAGTCCAAACACCAGTATTATTATCATAAGAACCATTACTACCTACAAAACTCAAAACAGTAGCATTCAACAAATCAGTCACAAACACACCAGTAGCATTACCAGAACCGTTGTTAGACACAGTAATAGTATAAGTAATAATATCACCAATATTCGCTGATCCAGTAGTGTTAGAAACCTTAACAACACTCACATTAACATTATTATTCACATTAATAGTTTCATTATCAGACCCATTATTGGTGTTAGTATTATTCTGATCCACAGTCACACTCGCAGTATTAATAACTGTACCATTACCAATAATAACAACAGTAATACTCAAAGCAACACTCTCACCAGCACCAAGAGACCCAATAGACCAAACACCAGTAACATTATCATAAGAACCATTACTACTTACAAAACTCAAAACAGTAGCATTCAACAAATCAGTCACAAACACACCAGTAGCATTACCAGAACCGTTGTTAGTCACAGTAATAGTATAAGTAATAATATCACCAATATTTGCAGTGCCAGTAGTGTTAGAAACCTTAACAACACTCACATTAACATTATTACTCACATTAATAGTTTCATTATCAGACCCATTATTGGTGTTAGTATTATTCTGATCCACAGACACACTCGCAGTATTAATAACTGTACCATTACCAACAATAACAACAGTAATACTCAAAGCAACACTCTCACCAGCACCAAGAGACCCAATAGACCAAACACCAGTAACATCATCATAAGAACCATTACTACCTACAAAACTCAAAACACTAGCATTCAACAAATCAGTCACAAACACACCAGTAGCATTACCAGAACCATTATTAGACACAATAATAGTATAAGTAATAATATCACCAATATTCGCTGACCCAGTAGTGTTAGAAACCTTAACAACACCCACATTAACATTATTACTCACATTAATAGTTTCATTATCAGACCCATTATTGGTGTTAGTATTATTCTGATCCACAGACACACTCGCAGTATTAATAACTGTACCATTACCAACAATAACAACAGTAATACTCAAAGCAACACTCTCACCAGCACCAAGAGACCCAATAGACCAAACACCAGTAACATTATCATAAGAACCATTACTACCTACAAAACTCAAAACACTAGCATTCAACAAATCAGTCACAAACACACCAGTAGCATTACCAGAACCATTATTAGACACAATAATAGTATAAGTAATAATATCACCAATATTCGCTACTCCAGTAGTGTTAGAAACCTTAACAACACCCACATTAACATTATTACTCACATTAATAGTTTCATTATCTGATCCATTATTGGTGTTAGTGTTATTCTGATCCACAGTCACACTCGCAGTGTTAGTAACTGTACCATTACCAATAATAACAACAGTAATACTCAAAGCAACACTCTCACCAGCACCAAGAGACCCAACAGTCCAAACACCAGTAACATTATCATAAGAACCATTACTACCTACAAAACTCAAAACACTAGCATTCAACAAATCAGTCACATATACACCAGTAGCATTACCAGAACCGTTATTAGTCACAGTAATAGTATAAGTAATAATATCACCAATATTCGCTGATCCAGTAGTGTTAGAAACCTTAACAACACTCACATTAATATTATTACTCACATTAATAGTTTCATTATCAGACCCATTATCCACATTAGTATTATTCTGATCCACAGACACACTCGCAGTATTAATAACTGTACCATTACCAACAATAACAACAGTAATACTCAAAGCAACACTCTCACCAGCACCAAGAGACCCAATAGACCAAACACCAGTAACATTATCATAAGAACCATTACTACCTACAAAACTCAAAACACTAGCATTCAACACATCAGTCACAAACACACCAGTAGCATTACCAGAACCGTTGTTAGACACAATAATAGTATAAGTAATAATATCACCAATATTCGCTACTCCAGTAGTATTAGAAACCTTAACAACACTCACATTAACATTATTACTCACATTAATAGTTTCATTATCTGATCCATTATTGGTGTTAGTGTTATTCTGATCCACAGTCACACTCGCAGTATTAATAACTGTACCATTACCAATAATAACAACAGTAATACTCAAAGCAACACTTTCACCAGCACCTAAATCACCAATAGACCAAACACCAGTAACATCATCATAAGAACCATTACTACCTACAAAACTCAAAACACTAGTATTCAACACATCAGTCACAAACACACCACTAGCATTACCAGAACCATTATTAGTCACAGTAATAGTATAAGTAATAATATCACCAATATTCGCTGACCCAGTAGTATTAGAAACCTTAACAACACTCACATTAACATTATTACTCACATTAATAGTTTCATTATCAGACCCATTATCCACATTAGTATTATTCTGATCCACAGTCACACTCGCAGTATTAATAACTGTACCATTACCAATAATAACAACAGTAATACTCAAAGCAACACTTTCACCAGCACCTAAATCACCAATAGACCAAACACCAGTAACATCATCATAAGAACCATTACTACCTACAAAACTCAAAACAGTAGCATTCAACAAATCAGTCACATATACACCAGTAGCATTACCAGAACCGTTGTTAGACACAGTAATAGTGTAAATAATAATATCACCAATATTCGCTGATCCAGTAGTGTTAGAAACCTTAACAACACTCACATTAACATTATTACTCACATTAATAGTTTCATTATCAGACCCATTATCCACATTAGTATTATTCTGATCCACAGTCACACTCGCAATGTTAATAACTGTACCATTACCAATAATAACAACAGTAATACTCAAAGCAACCGTTTCACCAGCACCAAGAGACCCAATAGACCAAACACCAGTAACATTATCATAAGAACCATTACTACCTACAAAACTCAAAACAGTAGCATTCAACAAATCAGTCACATATACACCAGTAGCATTACCAGAACCGTTGTTAGACACAGTAATAGTGTAAATAATAATATCACCA
>NZ_LWMT01000103.1 GCF_001639265.1 Methanobrevibacter filiformis | reverse complement strand
ATAATACAGGATTATGGAATATTGGAACATTAAATGTTAATGAAATGGTTACGCTTAAAATTGAAGTGATAATAGCTAGTTCAGGAACAATAGAAAATATTGCAAATGTAACAGCAAATGAAGTAATGCTTAATGGCAGTAACACCAACACAAGCACAACAATCTATGTAGGAGATGTGAATGTAAGTATAATTAAAGTTTCCAATGCATCAGCTAACCCTCACTATGGAGATTATGTTAAATACACCATCACAGTAGAAAATCATGGTCCAATCAATGGGACCAATGTAATAGTCACTGACTACATTGATACAACTAAATTACGCTATATAAATCACACAGCATCAAATTCCACAACTTATGATAATAACACTGGAATATGGAATATAGGTAACCTTACACCTAATCAATTAGTAACCTTAACATTAGAAGTTGAAATTATAGGGCTTGGAAATATAACAAACACAGCAAACATAACAACAAATGAAACCAATGTAAACAATCAAAGCAGTACTAACAAGTTCACAGTATCAGATGTTAACATATCTATAATTAAAATAGCTAACACAACAGCAAAAGTAAATATTGGAGATAATATAACATACACAATCAATGTAACCAATAACGGACTAACAACTGCCACAGGAGTTAATGTAATTGATATTATAGATTCTAATAAATTACAATACCTTAATTCAAGTCCAAGTAATGGTGCATATGATGAAAGTACTGGTGTTTGGACAATCGGCAATATCCTTCCAGAACAATCTGCAATATTAACAATCAATGTAACTGTAATAGGAACTAGTTCAGTAACTAACACTGCTAATGTAACTACAAATCAAACAAATATTAATACTACAAATAGGAGTAGTATTGTAGTAGTTAACATATCTGATGATGTGGATGTGAGTGTAGTTAAAGTATCTAATGTTACAGGTTCAGTGAATATTGGGGATAGGGTAGAGTACAGAATCACAGTTACTAATAATGGTTTAACCAATGCTACTGGAGTTAATGTAATTGATATTATAGATTCTAATAAATTACGGTACCTTAATTCAAGTGCAAGTAATGGTGCATATGATGAAGGTACTGGTATTTGGACAATTGGTAATCTCATTTCAGGACAGTCTGCAATATTAACAATTAATGTAATAGTAATAGGAAATAGTTCAGTAACTAACACTGCTAATGTAAATACTAATCAAATAAATATTAATACTAGAAATAGGAGTAGTACTGTAGTAATTAATTTCACTAAAAAGGATGTTAATATTAATGTTAGTGTTCCTGGTGGTAATGTGGGGGATATTGTTAATATTACTTTGAATTTGACTGATGGTAATGGTAATCCTGTTAATACGACTTCTAATGTGACTGTTGGTGGTGTTAATTATACTGATGTTGAGTTTGTTGATGGGGTAGCTATTATTAATTATACTATTCCTGAAGCTAAGGAGAATATTACTATTGTCTTTGATGGCAATGATAAGTATAATCCTGTTAGTGACACTGTTATTGTTAATTTCACTAAAAATGATGTTAATCTTAGTGTTAGTGTTCCTGGTGGTAGTGTTGGGGATATTGTTAATATTACTTTGAATTTGGCTGATGGTAATGGTAATCCTGTTAATATGACTGCTAATGTGACTGTTGGTGGTGTTAATTATACTGATGTTGAGTTTGTTGATGGGGTAGCTATTATCTCTTACAATATCACTGGTGTTAAAAATAATATTACTGTTGGATTTATGGGAAATGATAAATATAATGGCACTGAGGGCACTTTTGGTGTGAATTTCACTAAGGGTAATGTTAGTCTTAATGTTAGTGTTCCTGGTGGTAGTGTTGGGGATATTGTTAATATTACTTTGAATTTGGCTGATGGTAATGGTAATCCTGTTAATATGACTGCTAATGTGACTGTTGGTGGTGTTAATTATATTGATGTTGAGTTTGTTGATGGAGTAGCTGTTATTCCTTATAAGATTGTTGATACTGGAGATAATATTGATATTGTCTTTAATGGTGATGAGAATTATAATCATATAAACAAAACTATAGATGTTAAGTTCACTAAAAAAGATGTTAATATTGATATTAATGTTCCAAATACTAAAGTTGGACATAATGCTACAGCAACCATTACTGTTAAAGATTTAAATGGTAATTCACTTGCTAATGCTTTAATTAAAGTTGTATTAAATGGTAAATCTCTTGGAAACTTCATTACTGATGAAAATGGTCAAGTACATCTTGTAATACCTGTTAACAAGAAGAATGCTATAGAAGTTATATTTGATGGAGATTATCAAACTAATCCAACTAAAAAATTATTTGAATTTGAAGGTGATTCTTCTACTAACAATACCAATAACACAAATGGTACCAACAATACTAATAACAATACTACTAATAACAATTCTAATAACCATACTAATAATAATAGTGATAATAATTCTAATAACCATACTAATAATAATAGTGATGATAATTCTAATGGATTTAGAGGGTCTAATATTACTATGAAGAAAACTGGTGTTCCTTTAATAGATATTATATTATTAATTTTAGGTATTTTTGGACTGATTTCAGCTAATAAATTGAGAACTAGGAATAATTCTAAAAGTAGTAATAATATTAATAAAAATTCTATAAGTACTATTAAGGTAGTTATTATAATTTCTTTAATATCTATTGTATTTGTTAATATTTCAGCAAGTAGTAGTGTTGATGTTACATTAACTTCTACTGACTTAATTAACAGTGCCATAAGTACTGTTAGCAATGAAGAAGATCTTAATAATCGTATTATTTTAAGAATTGGAACATATGATAATGTAGAGGATTATAATAATAGCTATGCTTCCTTATCATATAATAAAAATTAAGAATTGTCTTACTGTTTAGTGAGGAGGGTATAATTCTGTTAATTATTCTATAGGTTAATTCAATAATATTTTAATAATTCTACTAATTTTTATTATTAATGGAGATCTTCCATAATTCATTGATTAGTTAATTGATAATTATTGGCTTATATTGTGATGATAAAGCAATATTAAGTTAAAATAAGGATTATTATTTAGTTTATTGGGTTTTAAGTGATTTATCTTTGTTGATTATTTTTTAGTAAAGTTTAATAATCTTTGTGTTGAAATATGACTTCATGCATTAATGACTT
>NZ_LWMT01000102.1 GCF_001639265.1 Methanobrevibacter filiformis | reverse complement strand
TAAAATAGAATTTTATTAAATATTCACGTTTATTTTTATAATATTATTTATTATAATTCTATAAATATAATTTTAAGTTAATTAACAAAATTTAAAAACTTAGATTTTTGAATTGTTGCACAGCCTTTTAGAAAAAATAAATATTTTAAAACCTAAAAAATGTTTTACTAATTAAAAGCTTTAAATAATGAAGACTTTTAAGATAATGATTAAGTAAGAAATAATTAAATAATGGTATATTTAATGTTATAATATCTAGTTAATAGTTATAATTATCCTAATTAAAGACCTTTAAGAAGTAGTGTTATATATCCTACTTTCGGGATTATTACAGGATTATTATAAATTGTCAGAACTTTTTCTGTTATCTGTTCGGGTCTTACAAGAACAGGATCTGCCGTTGGATTATTGTCTCCTTTAATCGTGTAATATGTAGTTCCATTAACTTCTGTCACATTTATAATACGGTGTATAACTGGATTAGGGAACCATTCAGCATTATAAACAACGATATCATCAACTTTTAAGGTGTCTGGATCGAATTCGTTCATTCCTAAGAAATTAACTTTTTCAACTACCACAATATCTCCCCTGTACAAAACAGGCTCCATACTTCCTGAAACAACAACATTCATATGTTCAGCAGCTACTAGTCCTATAATAATTATTATAACATAAGCTAGTATTTCCTTTTTACTTGTCATTAAAACACCTTAATTCACGATTTTAATTTATAAATATGTATGATAAGTTTAAGTATTTGTAATATAAAATCCATTAATAAAATAATAATTAAATAGCTAATGGATAAATTAAATAAGTATTTATCATGGAGTATTTAATCATTGAAGATAAAATATAATTAATATTATAATAATAACACTGAGCATAATGTTAGATTTTTATTATAATATTTTTAAGATATATTATATATATTTCTTATATTATTTAATATTATTCATTGAAATTTATTAAAATACTAATTTTAAAAAATTAAAAATATTCTTAAATATTTTTTACTTCAATGAGTTTTAATAAATTCAAGTTAAATTTATAAATATTCAAGCAAAGTTTAAATAAGATAATATTAATATAATATAACTACAGGGTTCATAATTTTTAATTTACATATAAATTAGTAAGTGCAGACTTAAGAGGTTTATCCCTCTTTACTTTCTATTTTCTTAATAAATTTTTAGTTTAGCTAACTATTTTAGTTAAATATTAGATTTTACAATTTTTCCGTCTTGCATAACCATTAATATATTATCTGGATTTTGAAGTTTAGAAATACTATCTCTTGGATCTATATTTGTTAAAACAATATCAGCTATTTTTCCTTTTTCAATAGAACCTATTTCATTTTCAAGTTCTAAACATTTTGCTGATTCGATAGTTCCTGCTCTGATTGTTTCAAGTGGATCCATTCCCATTTTATGTAAATAGTTAAGTTCTGCTAGATTTTTACCATGTTCATGAACCCCACTATCGGTTCCCATAACCATTTTCACACCTTGATTATATGCCATTTCCATGTTTTCTTGATGGACTTTACCTACTTCTAAGGCTTTTGGAATTTTATCAGGAGGTAATTCCCTATTTTTAGCTTGTTTAATTTGAGCTTTAATAACAGAGAAGGTTGGAACAAGGAAAATACCCTTTTCAGCTATTTTTTCAGCGGATTTCTTATCCACGAATGTTCCATGTTCGATTGAGTGAACCTTAGCCTTTATTGATGTTTTTATCCCTCCTAAACCATGACAATGCGTTACTACTTTACGATTACCCATTCTTTTTGCTTCATCAACAATAGCTTTTAATTCTTTAACATTAAATTGTATGTCCTCAGGAGCATCATTTGCACTAACAACACCTCCAGTTGCCATTACTTTAACAAAATCAGCTCGAGCTCGCAATACTTCCCTTGTTTTAGCTATTGCTCCTTCAACACCATCACAAACTGGATGTGGAAATCCTGGATAGGTAACTATCATATCATGTCCAGAATTAAGGTACAAATCAAAGTGTCCTCCAGTGATTGAAAGAGGTATCACTGAAATTTGAAATTTAGGTGATTTAATTATTTTATTCTCGGCCGCTCGTTTAATACCAACATCGGCTAAACCACAATCCCGAGCAGTAGTCACCCCCGCTTCCAATGTAACTTTCATGTTTTTGATTCCTTTACAAAAGTAATAAGACAATGGATCATTCATATAATCCACATTCAAAAAACCATTAGCCATGATATGAACATGAGCATCAATAAAACCAGGCAATAAGAAATTATCATTCCCATCAATGATTTTATCATAGTTTGATGGATTTTTAGACATATCCTCGATAGCTATTATCTTGTCATCTTTAATAGCTATTGATGTGTTTTCTAATACCTCATCTCCACATGCAGTTACGACATTCACATTTTTAATTAAAATAGAACTCATTTAAATCTCCATTTCTTATTAATCATTTTAAAATAATAATAATAATAATAATAATATGTTTAAGTAATACTAAGTATTTGAAATAAACTTCTAAAAACGAGAAATAAGAGATTCTCTAAATTTTCGTCCTGAAATAAAAGTTTAAGAAAATCAAAGATTTTCTAACTTAACAAGTTAAGTTTGATCAAAAGCTATTTCCAAAAATAAACCATTTTAAGCATAAGAAATGCTTTTATTAATATGGAAATATTTTAAAATAACATTAATTTATATGTTATTAAAAGTATGTATTAAATTTTATTAAATTTGAATTCTACAAAATTTGAATTAATATGATTTAAAAACTGTGGATTAATTATTATTGAAAATAATTATGAATTTTTTTGAATTTTTTTTAAAATTAATTGGCTGTGCAATAATTATTTTTTGATTCTTTTTAGTTATGCTTAGTTTTAAATATTATGGGGTGTAATATATTATTAATGTTTTTTAGTTTTTGTTGAGTTGGTGTTTATGGTTTTGCATGAAGATAGTATTGGTCAGGTGTTTTTACTTCCTTTGAATTTGAGGGACTTTATTCCAGATAATCATATTTGTTTTTTTATTGAGGAATTGGTTAGTCGGTATGATTTTGGTGATTTGCATTCTAAATATGCGGATACTCCAGGTAAGAAAGCTTATTCTAGGAGAATGCTTGCTAGAAATATTCTTATGGGTCAGATTGATGGTATAAGGTCTGGTCGTAAACTTGAAAAGGC
>NZ_LWMT01000101.1 GCF_001639265.1 Methanobrevibacter filiformis | reverse complement strand
TCAGGAAATTAGAATTAATAACAGTTAAATTAAATCCATTAGTAAAAATTGCAGCAGTATAATTAGCATAATTATTGTTAAAAGTGGAATTCTGGACATATAATACTGTATTATTATCATAATAATTGTTTAAGTAAATAGCTCCAGCTTCATTTGCATGGTTGTTGTTAAATGTGGATCCATTGATGAGGACGGTGTTGAAGCTGTAAATAGCTCCGCCAGTGTTTACTGCACTGTTGTTAATGAAGCTTACATTGTTGAAGGTGTTATTTAGATTGGTTCTTAATGCTCCTCCAGAGATAGCTGTGTTATTAATAAAACTAGAATTAGTGAAAGTTAATTGTCCTGTACTGTATATTGCACCACCATAACTGTTGTTAAAATTAATAAAACTAAGATTAGTGAAGTTCACAACTACATTTGAAATATCAAAAAGGTGATTGATCTTTTCACCATCAAGGATAACATTACCATAGCCTTCGATTGATAAATTTTTATTAATAGTTAGATTAGTGTTGTTAATTCCAGTGTAGTGACCAGTAGGTGCGATGATGATTTTACCGCCTTCTTTGAGAATGCTTAATGCTTGTTTTAATGTTGCAACAGAATTAGCCCAATCATAACCAGTATTCAGATCACTTCCCCCAGTTTGATTAACATAAACAATATCAAGCAAATTTTTAGTAGTGAAAAGCCAATAATCAACTAATAAAGTAACATTACCAGAAGAAGAGAAACTATTATTAACTTTAGGATTAAATTCACTATTTAAAACATCATTGACATATTCATAGCCATTGAAAACTGGTAATAAACTTACATCATAAGAATCAGAATTATTAAGAGTAAAAGTATACTTAATACTACTTCCATTAACACTAGCACTGGCAATGAAGTAATTATTTGCAACAACAGTAGATGGAACATTATTCTCACCCCACCAATTATAATCAAAATTATTATTGTTACCATAATAGTTCATAAGACCTTCTGATGGATTGAAAAACCGATTATAATTAATTTTAACATTATCTCCCCAACTAACAATCACAGCATCTAATGCATAATTATCCTCAAAATTAGATTGATTAATACTTGCATTGTAACCATAATTATGAATAACACCACCACTTTCACCATTATTACCAGTGAAATTAGATAAACTCACACTAAAATTATTAGCTGAATTATAAACAGCACCAGCATAATGAGCACTATTATTTGTGAAATTAGAATTACTCACACTAAAATTAACAGCAGTATTCATAATAGCACCACCATAAGAACCAGCACTATTATTACCAAAACTAGAACCACTCAAATTAAAATTATTACCATTATTATAAATAACACCACCATGATAAGATGCATTATTACCAGTGAAACTAGAATTATTCACACTAAAATTATTACCATTATTATAAATAACACCACCATAAATACTAGCATTATTACCAACAAAACTAGAACCACTCACAGTCGAATTATTACCATAATAATTATAAATAACACCACCATAACTAGCATTATTACCAACAAAACTAGAACCACTCACAGTCGAATTATTACCATAATAATTATAAAAAACACCACCATAAATACTAGCATTATTACCAACAAAACTAGAACCACTCACAGTCGAATTATTACCATAATAATTATAAAAAACACCACCATAAATACTAGCATTATTACCAACAAAACTAGAATTACTCACAATTGAATTATTACTATAATAATTATGAATAACACCACCATAACTAGCAGTATTACCAACAAAACTAGAATTACTCACAGATAAATTAGTACTATTCTGATTATAAATAACACCACCATAACTAGCATTATTACCAACAAAACTAGAATTACTCACAGTCGAATTATTACCATAATAATTATAAATAACACCACCATAACTAGCAGTATTACCAACAAAACTAGAATTACTCACAGATAAATTATTACCATAATAATTATAAATAACACCACCATAACTAGCAGTATTACCAACAAAACTAGAATTACTCACAGATAAATTATTACCATAATAATTATAAATAACACCACCATAACTAGTAGTAGCACTGTTATTATTAAAAATACTATTACTCACAGATAAATTAGCACTATTCTGATTATAAATAGCACCACCACCATAATTAACAGCAGCATAAGAATTAATATAATTATTTTCAAAAATAGAATTTTTTACTGTTGAATTACCACCACTATTAAAAATAGCACCACCACGAATACGAGCAGTATTACCAGTGAAAGTAGAATTACTCACACTAAAATTAGGACCACTATTAAAAATAGCACCACCATCATCATTACTAGCATTATTACTAGTAAAAGTAGAATTACTCACACTAAAATTAGGACCACTATTAAAAATAGCACCACCATTACTAGCATTATTACTAGTAAAAGTAGAATTACTCACACTAAAATTAGGACCACTATTAAAAATAGCACTACCATAACTACCAAAATTAGAATTATTAATAAAACTACAGTTAATAATAGTTAAATTAGCAGAACTGAAAATAGCACCACCATTATTAGTATAATAAGCATTAATAAAAACCAGGTTTTTAAAAGTAATATTATTATTAGTATCATAACCCGCAAAAATATTGCCTGAACCTCTAGCATCAATAGTAGCAACATTATTTCCTTGAATAAGTAAATTTTTATTAGTAAAAGAAAAATTATTCCTTATATCACTATCTTTATTATAAATCCCTTCATTTAAAGTCAAAGTATCATTTGACTGACCATTAATATTTATTGTAGCTATTGCACTATTAATTCCTCCAGCATCACCAGGATTTAAAGTATAATCCGCAGCACTAACACCAGAAACTAAAAACATAATAGATAATACAATAGTTAAAAAATACAATGATACTCCTGAAATCAAACCATTATTAAACTTCATAAAAAAACACCCTTTATTACCATTATCCATTTATTAATCTTTTAATACATCCAAAATACTCATTATTCTTTTATAATTTTAAAATCAAGAATATTTAAATAATAAAATATGAAATTACGGAAAATTATACCATATATAACAATATTAAGCAATATTAAGAGAATTAACTATATATGCATTATATATAGTGATTTAATATTTCCTAATTATATATTCATAATAATTAATACTATTATTATATATTGATATATGTAATATATATATTTAACTATTCATTATAATATAAACTATTCAGTAAATATGAATATTAATATATATATATATATA
>NZ_LWMT01000100.1 GCF_001639265.1 Methanobrevibacter filiformis | reverse complement strand
ATCTTCATGCAAAACCATAAACACCAACTCAACAAAAACTAAAAAACACTAATAATATATTACACCCCATAATATTTAAAACTAAGCATAACTAAAAAGAATCAAAAAATAATTATTGCACAGCCAATAGATATTTTATATAGTATATATATTTACAGTATATAGGTGCATAACTTAGTTTTTTCAGCTATATGTTTGATTTTGGTGGATTATATTGATATTACTCTAATTGTTTACCATATAATGGTGTTTAGCTTAGTTTATAACTATTTAATTCCTACTTACTTTTAACTGTTAATTGTCACTGTTAATATTTTAGATGTATACTTTTAACTGTTAATTGTCACTGTTAATATTTTAGATGTATACTTTTAACTGTTAATTGTCACTATTAATATTTTAGATGTATAAGTACTGTTAAATACTATAATGTAAATATAATATTATGTTAATATATTATTTTAATTCTAAAAGGTAATAATGTAAAATGGATTAATAAATTTATATCTTTTAGTTACTTTTAATTCTAAAAGTTAATTAATATAAAATGGATTAATAAATTCATATCTTTTTAGTTAATTTTAATTATGATTAGTTAATATAAATATATTTCATATAACATAGTGCTTTAATAAAGTAGTCAATGTTTAATAGAATAATGATCATAATATAATCATAATAATTATAATGGTAATTAGTAATTATAATTATTAATTGATTTATAATATTTAATTAAGTTAATACGACGAATCGTATTGCATTTAGGGGATGTAATTATCTACGTGGTAAGATTTAAAGATATTGGTAAAGGTGACATCAGTATTGCTGGTGGTAAAGGTGCGAATTTAGGCGAATTAACTCAAGCAGGTATTCCTGTGCCTCCAGGTTTTGTTGTTACTGCTGAAACTTATCAAAAATTCATTGATAAAACTGGGATATCTGATAAGATAATGTTAATGTTAGATACGATTAATGTTAATCAAACTAAAGAGCTTCAAAGAGTTGCTGAAGAAATTAAGGAAATAATTACTAGTACAGCTATTCCTGATGATATTGTTAGCCATATTAGTGAAGCTTACAATGCTTTGTCTAAAGATGTTGGAGAAGATGAAGCTAATGTAGCAGTTAGATCTTCTGCAACTGCTGAAGACTTACCTGAAGCATCATTTGCAGGTCAACAAGATACATTTTTACATATTAAAGGATTTTCTCAAGTTATTGACTATGTTAGAAAATGTTGGGCATCATTATTTGAAGCAAGAGCTATTTTCTATCGTGAAGAAAATGACTTTGACCACTCTAAAGTTTACATAGCTGTTGTTGTCCAACAAATGGTAGACTCTGAAAAAGCAGGAGTAATGTTCACTGTTAATCCATCAACTGGTGAAGATGTTGCACTTATAGAAGGATCATGGGGACTTGGAGAAGCTGTTGTTTCAGGAACTGTAACTCCAGACACTTACTATGTAGATAAGAAAACAAACACAGTTACAAATGTCTCTATTGGTGAAAAAAAGACAATGTTTGTTAAAGACACAAAGGGAGACACTATTGAAACTGAAGTACCAGATAAGTTAAAAAATAAAAGAGTTTTATCTGAAGAAGAACTTATAGAATTAACTGAAATGGGAAAAAGAATACAGGCTCACTATGAATCACCACAAGATACTGAATGGGCCTTTAATGAAAACAATCTTTACATGCTTCAATCAAGACCGATTACAACACTTGGGGGAGACATCGAAGTAAACGAAGAGGAATCAGAAGACGTTGAAAAGAGAGACATTCTTATTAAAGGTTTAGGTGCAAGTCCAGGATTTGGGTCTGGTTCAGTTAAGGTTATTAACAGTATAAATGAGTTAGATAAGATTGAAGATGGAGATATAATGGTTACTGTAATGACTACTCCTGATATGGTTCCAGCTATGAAAAGAGCAGATGGTATCATTACAGATGAAGGAGGAGTAACCTGTCACGCAGCTATTATATCAAGAGAACTTGGAATTCCATGTGTTGTAGGAACAGGAAATGCTACAAAACTATTTAAAGACAATGTAAAAGTTACTTTAGATGGTAAAAAAGGTTTTATATATGAAGGCGAGTTTAAAGATGAAAATAAACAAACTAAAGAATCTAATCAAACAGCAGCACCTGCACCAATTATAACTGTAACTGAAGTTAAAGCAAATGTTAGTATGCCTGAAGCAGCTCAAAAAGCTTCACAAACTGGTGCTGATGGGGTAGGTTTACTTAGAACAGAACATATGATGTTAACTTCAGGTGTTCACCCTAAAAAGTTCATATTAGATAACAATGAAGAAGAGCTTATTAAAATATTAATGGAAAACATAATTAAAGTAGCTGATGTATTCTATCCAAAACCAGTATGGTACAGAACATTAGATGCACCAACAGATGAGTTCCAAACCCTAGAAGGTGGAGAAGATGAACCACATGAACACAACCCAATGTTAGGTTGGAGAGGAATCAGAAGAGAATTAGATGAACCTGAAATCCTTAAAGCTGAATTCAAAGCAGTTAAAAGACTTCATGAAAAAGGTTACACAAACATCGGAATCATGCTTCCATTAGTTCAACATCCAAATGAGCTTAAAAAGGCTAAAGAATTAGCTGAAGAAATAGGATTCATACCACACAAAGATGTAGACTTTGGAATAATGGTTGAAACTCCAGCAGCAGCACTAATAATAGAAGACTTCATAGAAGTAGGCTTAGACTTCGTAAGTTTCGGAACCAATGATTTAACCCAATACACCCTAGCAGTAGATAGAAACAATGAGCTAGTAGCTAAAAACTACACTGAAGAACACCCAGCTATTTTAAAATTAATCAAAAGAGTAATTGAAAAATGCAATGAAGCAGGCGTCACAACCAGTATATGTGGTCAAGCTGGAAGCATGCCTCACATAGTTGAAAAACTAATCGAATACGGAATCACAAGTGTATCAGCAAACACCGACGCAGTAGAAACCGTAAGAAAAACCGTAGCAAGATCCGAACAAAAACTAGTTCTAAAAGCAGCTCGGAAATCTTTAAAAGAATAATTTTAGTTTAAAAACTAAATTTGATCTTAAATATATTAAAAACTAAATTTGATCTTAAATATAATTTTTTATTCATTTAAATTTTCTATTTTGCGAAATCAGTGTTTAAATTAAAAATTTAACTTAATACTTTTTCTTAAATAAATATATAAATTATGAACTACATAATAATGTATAATTTATAGGGGATGTTCCATAATTCAATAGATAATTAGTTAAGACTTATTTTCTTAAATAAGTATTTTGAGAGCCTTATATTGCTGATAAATTAATTATATGGATATTTAATTAGTTATATAAATTGAA
>NZ_LWMT01000099.1 GCF_001639265.1 Methanobrevibacter filiformis | reverse complement strand
TATAAGAATAATAGAAATAAAAATAAATGCAAAATAAAATGGAATTTCACTAAAAACGATGCTGATAAAAAATTATCCAAATATTATATTAACATATGAATATCATAAAAATTAAATTGTCGAGACACTAATCATTTTAACAATAAACACAAACATTTCTCACATATGTTTTATATTGAGTATTAATTATCAGCTATCAAAAAGATTAACAAATATTAATTAATGTAAATTAGCATTATGTATATGAAAAGTAATATTTAAACTTATTAATCTCTGTAACATGGATAAAATTCATACTAACTAACAATAAATCTAAAAATAAAATGTAGCTGTTTTTTAAGTGTATGATATTAAAAACAATTAACAATAATAGCTATATATATATATATATATATATATATAAACTAAAACTGTGTATAATTTGTAAGATGTGAAAAATAAATTTCGATAACAATGTTTGTATTAGATGAACTATGTTTTGGCATGTTTTGTCTGATTTTTGAAGAAATATTATTCTAATTTTGAACAATACAATAATTGTTTTAAACCATTTCACCAGTGAAGACCAATTCTGCATCTCCTTTCATGAATGCTCCAAGTTCTCCATCTTTTTCGTAGACTTCGATTTCAAGTTCTCCACCTGGGAGATGAACAAGGACATTATTATCTAATTCTGAAAGTTTATATCCTGCAAGAACAGATGAAGTTGCTCCAGTTCCACAAGCATGAGTGTACCCTACTCCTCGCTCCCAAGTTAGCATTATTATCTCGTTTTTTGATATTATTTCAACGAAATGTGCATTTATTTTTTCAGGGAATGCTTCATGGGTTTCAATAGCTGGACCAAATCTGTTTAAATCTATGCTATCTACAGAATCTGTTAAAACTACTGCATGGGGATTTCCTACACTAACAGTGGTCATACTTATATTTTCACCATCTACAAATAGCTCGTTATTTAAAAACTCTTTTTCTTCTGTTTTAATTGGAATTTCAGCTGTTTTAAATGTTGAAAGTCCCATATCTACTTTAAAAAATGTAGCTATTCCATTTTTTGATGTTATTTCAACTGTTTTCAATCCTGCAAGTGTTTCTACTTTTAATATTTCTTTTTCAATTATTTTATTATCATAAACAAACTTGGAAAAACATCTAATACCGTTTCCACACATTTCAGGTTCTGTTCCATCATCGTTGAATATTCTAAATCTTATGTCTGCTTCTTTACTTGATGATGGTGTTACAAAGATTACTCCATCTGAACCAATTGAAAATCCACTTCTGCAAACATTTTGGCAGAACTCTGGTTTTTCATCTTCAGCTACTACTTCTCCTTCGCTTTCATCTATGACAATATAATCATTTCCAAGTCCATGCATTTTAGAAAACTTTAAACCTTTTAAATCCATTTTTAATACCTCATGATAATATAAATAGTAACAATAATAATACTAATATTAATAATAGTAATATTAATAATAATACTAATATTAATAATAGTAATATTAATAATAATACTAATATTAATAATATTGTTTGTTATAGTATTGTTTATTTTTTTAATTATATTTCTGATTACTTTTTAATATTAATTTGTTTAATTTATTTAATTTATAGTTATTTTTTTAATCTTTCTGGGATTATTTGGTTGTTAAAGAGATCTTTGTAGGTTTCTCTTTCTCTGACTAGTTCTGATTCTCCATTGTTCACTAGTACTTCAGCGGTTCTTGGTCTTGAGTTATATTGGGAGGACATTGAGAATGCATAAGCGCCTGCATTTAAAATAGCTATTAAATCTCCTTCTTCTATCTTTGGGAGTATTCTGTCTCTTGCAAATAGATCTCCTGATTCACAAACATTTCCTGCAATATCTACTTTTTCTGTTGGTGTGGCATTTGCTTTATTCGCTACTACAATATGGTGGTATGAATCATACATCGCAGGTCTAAGTAAAGTGTTAAATCCAGCATCCACTCCAATGAACTTTCTATAGCTTTGCTTTACACTATTTACTCTAAGAAGTAAGTAGGCGGCGTCTCCTACAATATATCTTCCAGGCTCAATGTACATTGCAGGTTTACCTATTCCAAATTCATTTAATTTACTTTTGTATATTCCAACTATTTCTTTTGCAAAGTTATCAATATCAAGTAAATTTTCTTCTGGAGTATATGGTATTCCAAGTCCACCACCGAAATCTAAGAATTCAAAGTCAATGTTTGCATTAGCTGCAACGTCTCCTGCAATATTCATCATTGATTCTGTTGCAAGTTTAAATGGTTCTGGATTCAATATTCCTGATCCGATATGTGAGTGCATACCAATAGGATTGAATCCTAAATCTTTTGCTAGGTTGTAGACATCTGCAGCTTCTTCTTCCATTATTCCAAATTTACTCATTGGTCCACCAGTAATACAGTGGTCGTGATGTCCTGCTCCAACATTAGGATTTACTCTAAAGGATAATTTAAGACCATTTGGACTTGTGATTTTTGCAAGTCTTTTTAGTGCTGATATAGAGTCAATATTTAGTATAACTTCTTGTTCATAGACATATTTTAATTCTTCATTTGTAATATTGTTTCCAGTAAATAATATTCTGTCTGGAGTGAATCCTGTTTCAAGAGCAGTGTATACTTCTCCAGGAGATACTGCATCAATAGAACTACCTTCTTCTTCAAGTATTCTCATTACAGCAAGATTTGTGTTTGCTTTTTCTGCATAAAATATCTTGAAATTTTTATAGTATTTGGTAAAAGCATTATTTACTCTATTGTAGTTGTCCCTGATTCTTTTTTCATCAATTACATATAATGGAGTTCCATATTCTTCTGCAAGAGAAATAGTGTCAGCACCACCAATTTCTACATTTCCTTTTTGGTTAATTTTTAAATTTAAATCCATATAAATCATCTATTTTAAGTAAATTTAAATAAATTTATTAGATATTTGATTGATTGATATTATGAGATAGTATTAAACTATAGGATTGTATTAGGTTATAAACAATACATTTCAACAATATTATTAATATACTTAATTTAATAGCTATTTGATTATAATTTAACTTTAATAGCTAATTAAATTTTAATAGCTATTAAATAAAAACTATTATTTAATTCAAAGATTATTATTATAATTTAAAGATTATTAATCTAATTAAATTAATCATTAAAAGTATATAGACTAAAAGTATATTAGACGAATTATTTATAAAAAAATAAATAAATTATTATTCTTTAATTATATGGTAATTATAATTATTGTATTTTATCATTGTATTTTATCTTATATAAATTTAGGCATACCTAAATTTGAATTTTTGCAAAATTTAAAATCATGATTTTTAATATAAAGGAGATCTTCCATAATTCATTGATTAGTTAATTGATATTTATTGGTTTATATTGTGATGATGAAGTAATATTAAGTTAAAATAAGGATTATTATTTAGTTTATTGGGTTTTAAGTGGGTTATGTTT